>NZ_LSKN01000182.1:0-1060 GCF_001557075.1 Methylobacterium sp. CCH7-A2 | reverse complement strand
CTGGAAATTCTACGACGAGTCCGCCTGGCTCAAGGAGCAGTTCGCCAAGGCGCCGACGAAGGGCTTCCGCTTCCTCGCCCCCTGGGAGGGCGGTTTCCGCAACATGACGACCAGGGAGCCCTTGAACGGCCCCGACGACGCCAAGGGCAAGAAGCTGCGTAGCTTCGCCAACGAGATGATGCGCTGGTCGCTCGAGGCAATGGGCTTCGGCGTCCAGATCATGCCGTTGCCGGAGGTCTACATGGCGATCCAGCAAGGTGTCGTCGCTGGTCAGGAGAACCCGATCGACATGATCAACGGCCAGAAATTCTACGAGGTCGCCCCGCATGTCACGATCACGAACCATGTCTACAGCCCAACACCCGTCGTGATCTCGGAGAGAACCTGGCAGCGGCTGCCCGAGGCGGATCGCGCCCTGATCCTTCGTGCCGCCCAGGAGGTCACGCCCTTCATGCGCAAGCTCATCAAGGACAATGACGAGACGCTGCTTGCCGAAATGGAGACGAAGAACGCCAAAGTGAACCGCAAGCCGGACATCGCCGCGTTCCGGCGCAGCGTCGAGCCCGTCTACGAGAAGGCTCGCGAGAAATATGGCGCGGATGCGAAGGCCGTACTCGAGGAGGCGGCTGCCATCCGCGCCCAAGCAAAATAACAGCGGTCGCATGTCGACGAACCGCAGGGACATGGAAACGCGACGAGGAAGCGTCATGACACTTCGAAAACTGATATCCGGCCTCCTGGCGGCGACCGTGCTTTCGGCGGCGCCCGCGGCCATGGCGCAGACGACCCTGAAATTTGCGCATGGCGAGCAGCAGACCAGCGCCCGTCATCTCGGCGCGCAACTCCTCGGCAAGAAGATCGAGGAGATGACGCAGGGGCGCTACAAGTTGCAGATCTATTGCTGCAGCCAGCTCGGCGGCGATCCCAAGGCCATCGAGCAACTGGGCTTGGGCGGCGTCGACTTCACCATCTCGTCGACGGGTTCCTTCGCGCCCCATATCCCCGCGCTCAATCTGACGATGCTGCCCTTCGCCTTCGAGACCTACGAGCAGGGCTGGAA
>NZ_LSKN01000181.1:0-10887 GCF_001557075.1 Methylobacterium sp. CCH7-A2 | reverse complement strand
CTCCACCGTGGAACCCGCCGCCCCCGTGGCCACCGCCCCCATGGCCGCCGCGCTGGGCTAAAGCCCCTTCAGACGCGAGCGAAATTCCCGCCGCGAGCGTCGCCGAAAGCAAGATCAAGGTCTTCTTCATACTCAACTCCGTTGGCGTCATGCGGACCTTCGCATCAACGCTGCCGGTGGGCGAGCGTTTCCATGAAAACGGCGCGTAGCAGCCAAGCCTTCCAGGCTGTAATAACCCGCGACCGAAAACGTCATTCTGAGAGATGGGTCGCTGGGCGACAGATCTTCTGGAGGGCGGTGCCATGCGCAAACGGATCAGTTTGGCGCTCCTCGGGACTGTGCTGGCGGCATCGGCTGCCCTGGCTCAGTCCAGTTCGGGCGCCCCTCCCGGCTCGAAACTGGATGCTGTGCCGCCCACTCACCACCCCCAATTCGTGGCCCCGACAGGAGAGCGCAAGCCGCCGGGACAGGCTCTGGACGACCGGGGAGGGTCGACACCGCTTCTGGAGCACCACGACAAGGAGCTGAAGGATCACACCCTGAAGAGCATCTGCCAGGGAGCGCCTGGCTGCGAGGGAGGGCACCTCCGGAGGTAATGCAAGCGCGGCCAGTGGGGCGGGGCGCAAGCCTGCCCGGGCGCCAGTGCCGAGGAGTGGGAACACCGAAGCGGGTTGAGCACGTCGAACAAGAGATCAGGATCAAACCAGCCGTCGACAAAGCACGGCCGACTGCAAAGCAAGGGAGCTACCTGCGCGACCTGCGCCGTTAACGCTCGCCATCCCAAGGGCGGGAATTGGGACCGGGGGATTTGCGCAAGATCAAGGATGATTGCTCGAGGCCTTGGCAGAAGGGGCCCAAGCGGTCATCGCGGCACAGGATTTCAACTTTACCACCAGGAGAACCAGCCAATGTCAGTCAAAACCGCCAGAGCCTCCATGCTTGCCCTAGCGACCGCAGCCGGCGCACTGCTCGCCGCCGGACCAGGTCCCGCACGAGCGGTCGATCGGCCGCTCCGCTTTGCGATGCACGACATGATGCCGATGCAGTCTCAAGGTGGATCGGGCGGATCCATGGGCGGCGGCATGATGGACGATGATAAAATGCGCATGCAGCAGAGCCAGCCCGGCCAGACGGGCGCGACGGGCGGAATGCAATCGCAAGGATCGGCCGGGCAGGGCGGCTCGTCCGGTCAGATGGGCGGCATGGCCCCGCAAGGTCAAAGCAGCTCGACGGGGGGCGGCATGAAGATGGACGACAACATGCGCATGCAGGGCCAGTCAGGTCAGACGGGCGCAGGCATGCAGCCGCAAGGGTCCATGGGTCAGGGCGGCGCGATGGGGCAGGGCGCGATGTCCGGCCAGACGGGCGGGATGATGGGCGACAACATGATGCGCATGATGAACGACCACATGCGCATGATGGGCGGCGGGATGGGCGGGGGCACGCCCGGCATGGCGATGGGCCCGGCCATGGTCGACATGACGGAGCGGCTCGAGGGGCGCCTCGCGTTCCTCAGGGCTGAGCTCCGCATCACCGACGCCCAGGCCCCTGCCTGGACCGCGTTCGCCGACGCGCTCCGCACGAGCCGCAAGCACCTGCTCGAAGCCCGGCAGCAGATGCGCCAGGCGTATTCGTCGGCGACCGACCGTTTGGAGAAATACGAGCAGCACCTCTCCGCCAGGCTCGAAGCGCTGAAATCGGCCCGTACAGCCTTCGCGAAGCTCCACGGGTCGCTTGACGAGACGCAGAAGCGCACGGCCGACGAACTGGTGGCGCCGTTCATCGCGACTTTCTGACCGCTGGTTGAGAATTGCCCCGAGCTCCAGGAGGCGAATTATAATTCCTTCTGGCACCGCCGCGAGGGCGCGTTGCCCCCCACTCGTCCGCGCGGCGCCTCTTCTCTCGTTCGAAACGGCGAGAAATCGCATCATGTGCTTCCCGGTGGACGAGCCCGGAAAAACCTTTGGGCCAAATCGGCTGGCGCACTCCTGTGAACTCTGCCCGCTGCCGCCTGTGGTCCCCAGCGGTCGCACGGACCGCCCTTCAGCGCCGCGCTCGGCCCAACCAAAATCAACTGTAAGAGGACGGTTAACTCAACGTCTTTGTTGCTGAACCCCGTTGTGCGCCGACGCCGGTGCGGCTCCAGCAAAACTTGTGTCAGTCCGCGATGATCACGCCCCCTCCGAACACGAACCGCTCCCAAGGCGCGAAACCGCGGCACCGTGATGGGCCTCGGGGCAGTGAGGAGACAAACATCATGCGTGATGCTTCCCGCCGCAAGGCATCGTTGGGCGCCCGCGTGCCGCCGTCGAGGTGGGCCACATCGGCTCCTGCCGGTAGCCGCGGCCGGCGAATTCTGTTCGTCACGTCAGAGATCGCCGACTACGTCAAGATCGGCGGGCTTGGGGACGTTTCAGCTGCCCTGCCACGCGCGCTCCGCAAGCAGCACCATGTTCGCGTGCTCATCCCGGGCTACCGCGAGTTGCTCGTAAGCCTCGGCAACGTCCCAGTCGTCGGACGGCTTGACGGTCTTTCGAGCCTGCCCGCCTGCAATCTCGGCCGGATCGAGACCCGCGACGGTCTGACCCTCTACGTCCTGCTCTGTCCCGAGCTCTACGACCGCGAGGGCTCGCCTTACGTGGACGTGAACGGGGCCGACTGGGCCGACAACGATATCCGCTTCGCAAGGCTCGGATTGGCTGCGGCCGACATCGCCTGTGGTCTTGGCGACCCGACGTGGGCGCCGGACCTCATCCATCTCAACGACTGGCCGTCCGGTCTCGCTCCGGCCTACCTCGCCTGGCGCGGACGCCCGACGCCGAGCATCATGACCATTCACAATCTCGCCTATCAAGGGGTGTTCGGTCGCGACCGTCTCGGAGCACTCGGCATTCCGGACGCCGCGTTTCAGATGCACGGCGTCGAGTTCTGCGGGGACCTCTCCTTCCTCAAGGCTGGTATCTTCTATGCCTCGCACGTCACCACCGTCAGCTCGACTTACGCCGAGGAGATCACCACCCCGGAGTTCGGCTGCGGCCTCGACGGGCTCCTGCGCACAAGGGCCCGCGAGGGACGCCTTACCGGCATCCTCAACGGGATCGACGAGAGCTGGGATCCCCGCACCGACCCTCATCTGGCAAGCCCGTTCGACGCCAATGACTGGAAAGGCAAGAGCGTCAACGCCGAGGAGGTCAGGAACGCGTTTGGCCTCGCTGTGTCGCGCGGGCCGCTCTTCGCCGTGGTGTCGCGCCTCGTGCATCAGAAGGGCCTCGACCTGACCATCCAAGCGACCCAAACGATCGTTCGCCAAGGCGGACAGATCGTCGTCACCGGTCGGGGAGAGGGTCGGCTCGAGGCGGAACTGCAGAACCTGGCCGCCCGCTACCCCGGACAGGTCGGCGTCAAAATCGGGTTCGACGAAGGGATTGCTCGGCGCATGTTCGCTGGCAGCGACTTTCTGCTAATGCCCTCGCGCTTCGAGCCCTGCGGGCTGAGCCAGATGTATGCCCAGAGGTTCGGATCGCTGCCTGTCGCTCATCGAACCGGCGGCCTGGCTGATACGATCGAGGACGGGATCACGGGCTTCCTCTTCAAGGACCTGTCGCTCGCCGGTTTCCTAAACGCCGTCTACCGCTCGATCGACGCCTTCGGCTCACGCCGGCAGCTCAAGGCGATGCGCCGAAGCGCCATGGCGCGCAGCTTCGAATGGCAGCAGTCGGCCTCTGATTATGCGGCGGTCTACGACTGCGTCGTCCGAAGCGTCGGCGTTCGATGACGGGACCGGCATTTGGATGGCGACCCGACGCGAAGCTGTTCACGTGCGTGCAATGCTCGGCCGCACGAGTTGCAAACGACTCACGACCGCAAAAAAGGGGCTGAGCGATCCGTTGCGTCAGATCAAGGAAGCTCGGCCGGAGACCGGACAGATTCTGGCGCAACCAGGAAGGAGCACTCATGAATCGCCTTGTCGCCTGTGCCGCGTTGTCCCTTGCGGCTTCGCTCGCTCTCACGCTCGAATCCGAGGCGAAGCCCCGTCCTCGTGGCAGCGAGGAAGTCCTCATCCTGAAGGTCCGGCCGCGCAGCTATCTGGATGCAGGCAACGTCGTGCCGGCAGGCTCGCTCGACGGCGTCACCGGCGGGTATGCGCAAACGCGGTCCTACCTTAATCTGCCGCCCTGGCAGAACCAGCGGGACCGCTTTGGAGAGGGTGTGCTGCCGGATCCGATCACAGGTCCGTTCATCGGGGCGCGCAATCCGTTCGGACCGGTCGATTTTCAAGCACCGGGCGGTTTGCGTTGAGGTTGCGAGGTTGCGAGCCTGGCGCGTAAAGCTCGGCGCAGCTCACGCCGAACTTTTGCTGCTCCACGTCGCCTCAGTCTTGAGGCCGCCGACAGATCACGGCCGTCCAGCCGCCCCTTTGCCAGGGGCTCCGGGTTATACTTGAGCTTCGATGAGCCCACGCCGACGGTCAACGCACGGCACGGGTAATTTGGACAACCTGAGCAGCGCATCAGGCCCGTCGTGAACCGGGCCATATGCTGTGACTGCAACGAATGTTTTCTCCCGAGCGCGGAATCGAGCAAGCGAGCATGGAGCCAGCAGAAATCTTCTCCAATGCCGAGATGCGGGCGCCGATCATTCACGTCCTGCACTGGATCGCCACCACGATCGAGGTGATCGGGGTTGCCGCCATTGTGCTGGGTGCGATTGTCTCGACCGCTCTATTCCTTTGGCGAGGCGTTGGCCGCGAGTGGGATGCGGCGTTCCGGAGTTACCGGGCCAATCTTGGCCGCGGCATCCTGCTTGGGCTCGAGTTTCTGGTGGCGGCCGACATTATCGGTACGGTCGCCGTGACCCCTACCTTTCAGAGCCTAGGCGTGCTGGCTCTGATTATCGCCGTACGCACGTTCCTGAGCTTCTCACTTCAGGTCGAAATTGAGGGCCAGTGGCCCTGGCGACGGCGCGAGGCGGATCACTATTCGGCTGGTGGCCGGCTTTGAACTGAGTGTCTTCTCGACAACCGCTCGCCATTCCTGCCCTGCGAACCGCTGCCTGCTCATCTGAGCAAGGATCGTCGTGCGCGGCCGCTGGAGTGGCAAGCCATCAGGGCCGCGCTGCAGCGTGGCCGGTGCTGGGAAGCATCAGTCGGAGAATTCAGTTCTGCAAGCCGTAAGAACCCTCGCCGGTCCCCGTCTATATGTTTTCTATGCCCTCGTCCGACGGCGCCGCACGCAAAAACGCGTGAAAACAGAACGAGTTGCGGCCAAGACACACAGGGCGGCATTCGCGCATTGAACCGACCTGAATCAAAGATTCAAGCGGGTCTCCGTCTTTACCGCTAGCGACCGCGTCCATAGCGTCAGGGCGAATTGACGTTGCCCCTCTGAGATAATCCAGTTTGAACTTCGTTCTGGCCCATTGCGAGGACCAGAACATGAGGCGCAGCCGCTTCACGGAAGAGCAGATCATCGGGATCCTGAAGGAGCACGAGGCCGGAATCCCGGTCTCGGACCTGTGCCGCAAGCACGGGGTCAGCGACGCGAGCATCTACAAGTGGAAGGCCCGTTTCGGCGGGATGGACGTATCCGAGGCCAAGCGGCTGAAGGCGCTCGAGGACGAGAATGCCAAGTTGAAGCGCAGGTTGGCCGACGCGATGCTGGACAACGTCGCGTTGAAGGATCTCTTGGGAAAGAAGTGGTGACGCCCGCTGCCGAGCGGAGAGCTGTCGCCCACCTCATGGGCACCCATGGGATGAGCGAACGGCGGGCGTGTAAAGCCACCGGCTTTTGCCGCATGACCGTGAGATACAAACCCACACGCGAGGATGACGCCTCGCTGCGCGAGCGCATGAAGGCCATCGCCCGGGAACGGCGACGGTTCGGTTACAGGCGCCTGCATGTGCTGCTCCGGCGCGAAGGCTTCGAGGTCAACCACAAGCGGCTATTCCGGCTCAACCGCGAGGAGCGCCTGACGGTCCGCCGCCGGGGTGGCGCAAGCGGGCGATCGGGACACGGGCGCCGATGATGATCCCGATGCGACCGAACGAGCGCTTCGCTCGACTTCGTGGCCGACCAGATGACGGACGGCAGGTGCTTTTCGGATCTTGGCGATCGTCGACGACTGCACCCGCGAGTGCCTGGCACTGGTAGCGGACACCTCGCTATCGGGTGTGAGGGTTGCGCGCGTACTCGACAGGCTGCTGGCAGAGCGCGGCAGGCCCAAGATGATCGTGAGCGACAATGGCAGCGAGCTGACCTCCAACGCCATCCTGGCCTGGGCTGACGCGGCAAGGATCGAGTGGCACTACATCGCGCCCGGCAAGCCGATGCAGAATGGCTTCATCGAAAGCTTCAACGGCCGCCTGCGGGATGAGCTGTTGAACGAGACACTGTTCTCCAGCCTGGCCCAGGCCAGAGCCGCGCTCTTGCGGTGGCAACTCGACTACAACACTACAAGGCCACACTCGAAGCTCGGTTGGCAGACGCCCATCGACTTCGCGGCCACGTTCCAGCCGCGGCGGGATCAAACGCTACGCTACGTGAATAGCTCCGCGTCTGCCCCCGCCGCTCAACCCGCCCGAGAGGGCCAAACCAACCGCCGGAACGAACTCAAGGCTGGATAGAAACTGGGGGCAACGTCAGAATTCATCATCGGCCGCGCGTCCAAGTCAGAGCCTCGAGGATCAGATCATGACGAACTTATTCCCCCGCCTTTCCGCCTGCCTTCTCGGGGCCGCGCTCGCGCTCACGGTTCTTGTGCCTGTTTCCGCCCATGCCGGGACCTACGATCTCGTGCTCGAGCGCCGCACGGTGAACGTCACGGGACGCGAGCGCGTCGGAATGCTCATCAATGGCCAGCTTCCCGGGCCCACGCTGCGGTTCAAGGAGGGCGAGGAGGTGGTGATCAACGTCACCAACCGCCTCGAAGAGAATGCCTCGATCCACTGGCACGGCCTGATCGTGCCGGCCGAGATGGACGGCGTGCCCGGCATCTCGCCGGGATTCGGCAACGGCATTAAGCCGGGCGAGACGTTCACCTACCGTTATAAAATCCGGCAGGCGGGAACGTATTGGTACCACAGCCATTCCTCCGGCGAGCAGGAGCAGCTCGGGATTTACGGCCCCCTGATCATCGAGCCCCGCGAGCGCGAGCCGTTCAAGCATGACCGCGATTACGTGATCATGCTCTCGGACTGGACCGACGAGGACCCGAAGCGGATCATCAAGAACCTGAAAAGCGAAAGCGGCTGGTACAACCGCAACCAGCGCACCCTCGTGAGCCTGTTCCAGGAGCTCGGCAAAGCTCCGAACGCCGAGGCACGGGAGGCCGTCATCAGGAGCCACGTCGCCTGGAGGGTGATGCGCATGGACCCGACCGACATCGCGGATGTCGGTGGTCTCCACTACCTGGTGAACGGCCTTACACCGGAGCGCAACTTCACGGCCCTCTTCAAGCCCGGCGAGCGGATCCGGCTGCGCTTCATCAACGCTTCCGCGATGACCTATTTCGACGTGCGCATCCCGGGGCTGAAGATGACGGTCGTTCAGGCAGACGGCCAGAACGTCCAGCCGGTGCCGATCGACGAGTTCCGTTTCGGGAACGCCGAGACTTACGACGTGATCGTGCAGCCGACGGAGGATCGGGCCTACACCATCGTGGCCGAGCCCCTGGACCGCACCGGCTTCGCCCGCGCCACCTTGGCGACACGGCCCGGGATGGTGGGCGAACTGCCGCCCCATCGCGTCCGCCCGCTCACGCAGATGTCCGAAATGCTCATGAACCCGGGCCCCAAAGGTGGCGACCGGGGGACGCCCCAGCCCGAGCAGGACATGCCCGGCCATGTGCAGCCCGAGAGCCCCCTCGCGATGGCGATCGGCGGGATGGGCGACATGAACATGGGCGGCATGGGTGGTATGGGCGGCCAGCAAGGCGGGCACGGCGGTATGGCCGGCATGCAGGCCGGATCAATGCCTCAGGGCGGCATGTCGGGCATGGGCCAGGGCCGTGCGGGGCAGGGCGGCAGGAGCGCCACGGCGAGGAAGCCGGCCGGTTCTCCTGCGATGCCGGGAATGGACCACGGCGCCATGCCGGGGATGAGCCAGGGGCGTCAGGCTCGAACGACGGCCGGGGCGCAGAGGCAGGGCATGAACCATGGCGCGATGCAGGGCGGAAGCGGTGGCTCCATGCCGGGTATGGATCACGGCGGCATGCCGGGCATGGGATCGGGCGCCTCGCCCGGCCAGAACCAAGGGATGTTCGCGGCCCTGAACGGGGGACTGCAGCAAGGACCGCAGGCCAAGGTGCTCCAGGGGGGCGAGGACATGCCGAACGAAGGTCCGACGCTTGAGAACGCCATGCCCGATCCCCTCGTGAACCGGACGGGCGCGCCGCCCGGCGCCAAGGTGCTGTCCTACCGCGATCTCAAGGCGATCAAGCCTTATCCCTACAAGCCCTACGACCGCATCATCGAGATGCGTCTGACCGGCAACATGCAGCGCTACATCTGGTCGATCAACGGCCGCAAGTTCAGCGAGGCGCAGCCGATCGTGCTGCGCTACGGCGAGCGGGCCCGCTTCCGCTTGTCTGCCGTCAGCGCTCTTGAGACAGTTTAGGGGTTTTCGGGAAGGGAGGATTTCTGGATCATCGCAGCCATTCAGGAGCGCAGATGAGACAGAAATCCGGGCCGGAGAAAGCACCGGTAGAGCAGGTCGTGAAGGATATTCGCCGAGCGACGCGTCGGCAGTTCTCGGCCGAAGAGAAGATCCGCATCGTGCTGGAAGGCGTGCGCGGCGAGGAGAGCATCGCCGAGCTGTGCCGGCGCGAGGGGATTGCCTCGTCGATGTATTACGGCTGGTCGAAGGAGTTCCTCGACGCCGGCAAGCGCCGTCTCGCCGGTGACACGGCTCGCGCCGCGACGTCAGACGAGGTGAAGGAGCTGCGCCGCGAGGCGCAGGCGCTGAAGGAGGCCGTGGCCGATCTCACCCTGGAAAACCGCCTGCTTAAAAAACGTATGGCTCGCCCCGCCTGCAAGGGATTTCTTTCCGGCTCTTCAGTCTGCGCCAACGTATCCGGTCTCGAGGTCGTGCCTCGGCCAAGATGGAGCTTTCGCGCGTACCGATCCTCATAAAGCCGTCGGCGTCTAACGCCATTTTTTTGATCAGGATCACGGCACGCCGTTCGACTGTCAGGCCATCTTTCCAATCCACTCACAGACAACGCTGGCCTGAAGGACGCTCCCCTAAGGCCGAACTCTGATCATCCAGCCGATGGCATCGCCTCCACCTGGAAGGGGCGCCCGCTTCTCAACACGGCCCAGATGATCCTGGCCATCTTCGCCGCGAGCGCGACCACGGCGGTGTTGATATGCGTTCGCGCGAGCAATCCCCGCAGCCATTCGCCGAGCAACGTCCGCCCCTTCGCCAGGGACGGCAATGCCGCTCGCGCGCCGTGGATCAGCATCCTGCGAAGGTAGCCGTTGCCGCGCTTGCTGATCCCGAGAAGCTTAGGTCTGCCGCCGGTCGTCATCTGGCGAGGTACCAGGCCGAGCCAGGCGGCAAGATCCCGGCCCCGGCCAAACGTCTCCGCCCTTCCCACCGAGGCGACGAAGGCGGTCGCATTCAACGGGCCGACCCCCGGGATCGTCGCCAGGAGCTTCGTTGCGGCATCCTCGCGCGCGATCGCAACGAACTCGGCATCGAAGGCGCCGATCCGCTCGTCAAGGGCGCGCCACTGGGCCCGCATGTCCTCGACGAGCTGTCTGATCCGACGGCTGATCGCCACCTCGCCAGCAAGGAGTTGATCCAGTCGAAGTTCGAGCTTGCGCCGTCCCTTCGCCATCACGATCCCGCGCACCTTGGACAAGCTCGGCATCCCGCGCGCCACGTTCTATCGCTGGTACGATCGCTATCTCACCGGCGGGGTCGAGGCGCTCGCAGATCATCGCTCGCGGCCAGATCGTGTCTGGAACCGCATCCCCGCCCCGATCCGGGCCGAGATCATCGACCTGGCGCTGCGCGAGACGGAGCTGAGCCCACGCGAGCTGGCGGTGCGCTTCACCGACGAAAAGCGCTACTTCGTCTCGGAAGCATCGGTGTATCGGCTGCTGAAAGCGCATAATCTGATCACCAGCCCGGCTTATATCGTCATCAAGGCGGCGCCCGAGTTCAAGGACAAGACGACGGCGCCCAACCAGCTCTGGCAGACCGACTTCACCTACCTGAAGATCACGGGCTGGGGCTGGTATTATCTCTCGACCGTGCTCGACGACTTCTCCCGCTTCATCGTCGCCTGGAAGCTCTGCGCCACGATGCGCACTGACGACGTCACCGCCACGCTCGATCTGGCGTTGGCGGCATCGGGGCTCGACCAGATCACGGTCGCACATCAGCCGAGACTGTTGAGCGATAACGGCGCCTCATACATCTCAGCCGACCTCGCCACCTGGCTCGACGGCAAGGGCATAAAACACGTTCGCGGCGCGCCCTATCATCCCCAGACGCAGGGCAAGATCGAGCGCTGGCACCAGACCCTGAAGAACCGCATCCTGCTGGAAAACTACTATCTGCCCGGCGATCTCGAACGGCAGGTCGCCGCCTTCGTCGAGCATTACAACCATGCCCGATACCACGAGAGCCTCGGCAACCTAACGCCCGCCGATGTCTACTTCAGCCGCGGGCAAGCCATCCTCACCGAACGCGAAAGGATCAAGCACCAGACCATCCAGGAGAGACGCTTGCAGCATCAGCTGCAGGCCGCATAACCTCAAACCCAGATGAGCCAGAACCTCCGTTCCTGAGACGCCGAAACAGTCTCAAATCATCTGACGACGGACACAAGATCGGCTTAAATTATATCGATATTTCAAATACATAAGTGTTCGCAGTTTTA
>NZ_LSKN01000180.1:0-5068 GCF_001557075.1 Methylobacterium sp. CCH7-A2 | reverse complement strand
CGTAGCCATGCGAGACCGTGGCGTTGTGATCGCGCGCCAGGAGGTCGAGATCGACAAGCAGCATGCGGATCGCCGCCCTCGCATCGCGCTTGGCCTCGTCAAGCACGGCGTCGATATCGGCGTCGGTCGGGAAGACGGTGGCGGCTTCAGGCTCTGCGGGCTGGCGTTCGGCAGACATGACGGTCCTGGGTGCTAGCTGATCGTTGGGTGAACATAACAAGAACAATGTCGAGCAGACCGTCAAGGCGGACCGCGTCTGCACGCGACGGCAGCGGCTCGAAGCGGGGGAGAAGGAGATGGCGGGACCTGTGTTGGGTCACCCCCGGGAATAGGCGCCTCAGGAGCGGGCCGCCCGGGTCCGCGCTCCATGGACAAACAAGATGACGAGCCAGGACAAGGGCGGCGGCCGCGACGAGCCGGGGCCGCAGGAGGACGAACTCGCGCTGTATGCGCGGGCGTATCGTGGCGTGCTGGGGGCCGAAGAGCTCTTCGCCCGCTTCCAGGCCCATCTGGGCCATGCCCGGCGGATCGAGGCGGCGCCGGAATGCTATGACGGCTTACAGGGGCTGTCCGGGCGACAGATCGCGCAGGGTGCCCGCATGGCCGCCCGGCGCATGGCGATCCTCCTCGCCGAGATCCCGACCGAAGATCGCGCCGTCCTGATGCTGAAGGTCAGCGTCTTCGAGGCCCTCATCCGCGTGCCGCATGAGGTCGTCCGCTCGAATGCCGCGATCATGGCGGAGGCGGCGATGCAGGCCGATGGCGAACGAGCCGGCGTCGTCCTGATCCCCCTCGACCGGCCCGTTGGGCCGACGCATTGAGGGCGGCGGGATGAGCTACCTCTTCTACGATCTCGAGACGAGCGGACTGTCTCCCTGCTTCGACGTTCCGCTGCAGGCGGCGTTCGTGCAGACCGATGCCGAACTGCGCATCCAGCGCGAGCTGACGCTACGCTGCCGATTGCCCGCGCATGTCGTGCCGTCGCCCGACGCACTGCTGGTGACCGGCATCACGCCGGCGATGCTCGAGGAGCAGCCGCTCAGCCACCCGGAGATGATGGCGCAGATTGCCCGGATCATGACCGACTGCAGGCCCTGCATGATCATCGGTTACAATAACATCTCCTATGATGATGAAATCATTAGACAATCGAACTTTCGAACTCTTCTGCCGCCCTATCTGGGTTCGATGACGGGGCATGGCCGCGCCGATGTTCTGGTCATGCTGCGCGCCGTGATCATGCTGGAACCTGATGCGGTCGTGGTGCCGCGCAGCCCTGACGGCAAGCCGGTGCTGAAGCTCGGCCAGGTTTGCCGCTTGAATGGGATCGACCTCAGCGAGAGCGATGCTCACGATGCCCTCGCCGACGTGCGCGCGACGCGCGACCTGTTCAAGCTCCTGCTTGATCGGGCACCGACGACCATGACGGCGATGTTGGCGAACGCGAAGAAGAGCGGGCCCAACATCGTGATGGCCGACGACGACGTCGTCGTCCTCGGCGCTGTCTCCCGGTTGGTGCCGGTCGCGCCCTTCATCGTCTCGCCGACAAACCCGAACGCGCGCATCGTCATCGATCTCAGCGAGGATCCGGCCGGGTTGGTCGACTTGCAGGCTTCAGAGCTTCTCGCGCTGATCCGCGCCGGTCGGTCCCCGATCCGGCAGGTCAAGACCAATGCGCAACCCATCTTGTTCGGGTGGGACCAGGCGGCGCATTCGCTGGTCACGCCGCTGCCTCTGTCGGTCTACCGCGCCCGGGCACGGGCGCTCTGGGATCATCCGACCTTCACGCGGCAATTGGCCCTGGCGCTGGAGGGACGATACGACGACCGAGAACCTTCGCCTTGGGTCGACGAGCAGCTCTACTCCGGCGGCTTCGTCTCGAATGCCGATGCTGCAGCTTGCGAGCGCTGGCATCAGCTGCCCTGGGCGTTGCGGGCGAACTTCGCAGCCCAGCATATCCGGGATCCGAGGCTGCGCTCGTTGGCGATCAGGCAGGTCTTCCTGAGCGCGCCGGAGACGCTCTCGCCCGACGCATGCCGCCGCGGGCAGGACTGGCTCAAGCATCGGCTTGCGACGAGGGATGAGGTGCCGTGGATGACGATCCCCAAGGCGCTCGCGCGTTGCGAGGAGCTCGTGGCGACGGGCGAGCCGGCGTCGCGGCCGGCCCTCAATGCGATCCGGGCATGGCTGGTCGAGCGGCGCGATGCGCTCGGGCCAGATGAGGCCGGCCTGGTGGAGAGCGGTTAGGCTGCGACTCCGGCCTAGCCACTCACGGAGGACGACGACCGCGCGCGTCGGCCGTAACGCCGGCGCCGGTCTACAGCCGATCTCGGGCACATCCCTGTCGTAAGGCGACTGACGATTTTGGCCCATTTCCGACGTTGGGGATGTCCGCTTTAGGGTGGATCACTTTAGCGATTGGCACGCAGCCTGGGTTGGCTCCCGACAGATTCTCGGGGGGGGGGGCGCTCTCTTGCAGCCAGAAAAATGGCGGCACGCTCGAACAGGCCCGCACGATGGCGAACCAAGCTCCGATCCGCACGACGCCGCTCCGTGATCGACGGCCGGATGACGTCGCGCTCGACGATGTCAATCTCTTCCGTATCTGAACGGAATGCTGGCCACCTTAGCCGATACTTGTATATGACTGGAAATATTTCCGGATAGCATCAATGTGCCGGAACGGGGGGCGCTATTATGGTCGTGACGGCTGAACTACTTTCAGCGGGATCCCTCTGGCATCGCTGGGAGCCACATATCCATGCTCCGGGCACTGTCCTAAACGACCAATTCGCCGGCGGCGATGCGTGGGAGAAGTATCTTTCAGCGTTAGAGGCCGCAACGCCGAAGATCCATGCGCTTGGTATTACGGATTACTATAGCACCACTCTTTATGAGCGGGTGGTCAAGGCGTGGCAGAACGAGGGCCGGCTTCCCGATTGCCAGCTTATATTCCCGAATATCGAGATGCGGTTGGGCATCGGGACCGTGAAGGGTAGCTACGTCAACGTCCACCTGCTCGTACGTCCTGACGATACGGAGCATCTGGAACAACTCCGCCGTTTCCTCACGAGGCTGACGTTTCGCGCGCATGACGATACTTACGCTTGCACACCCGCCGACCTCACCAGGCTTGGTAGGCGCGAGAACCCAGCACTCACGGACGACGCCTCTGCGCTCTCTTATGGATCGGAGCAGTTCAAGGTCTCTCTTGAACAGCTGGAGACCACATACCGGGATTTCGGCTGGGCCCACGATAACATTGTGGTCGCCGTGTCAGGAAATGATGACGGTGTTGGAGGCGTGCGCGATGGCGCCGATGTTGTGATGCGCCAGAATATCGGCAAGTTCGCGCATGTGATCTTTGCCAGTAGCCCGTCCCAACGGGACTTTTGGCTCGGACGAAAGGCCGATCATCCTCCACAGGTCATCAAGGACCGGTATGGCGCACTGAAGCCCTGCCTCCACGGATGCGACGCGCATGCGCTCGCGACGGTCGCGCAGCCTGATCTAAGCCGCTTCTCATGGATCAAGGGCGGTGTATCGTTCGATGCACTTGGTCAGGCATGCATAGAGCCGGCGCGGGCGTATGTCGGTGAAGAGCCGCCCATGGGCGCTACCCCCTCGCAGGCCATCGCTTCCATCCGCATCCACGACGCGCCCTGGGCAACGACGCCGGCGATCGCACTCAATCCGGGTCTCGTCGCCATCATCGGGGCACGAGGCTCTGGCAAGACCGCGCTGGCGGACATGATCGCAGCAGGGTGCGATGCGCTCCCTGAACGCGAGAACGCCCAATCGTTCCTCGCGCGAGCAGGTGAGCTGCTGTCTGACGAGTCCGTCGAGATCGCATGGGGAGATGGGAAAGAGCTGACCACCCGCCAACTCGTCGAGGATCCGTTACCGTTCCGGTCGCGCTACAAGCGTGCTCGCTACCTGACCCAGCAATTCGTCGATGAACTCTGCTCGTCCGCAGGTATGACGGACGCGCTTATGGGCGAGATCGAGCGTGTCATTTTCGAAGCGCACTCCGCCGATGACCGCGAAGGCGCTTCAGATTTCAGCGAACTCCGGTCGCGGCGCGCGTCCCATTTCCGCGATGCGCGCGAGCGAGAACAGAATGCTTTGGCGACCGTTTCTGAACGCATCGGTGCAGAGCGCGAGAAAATGCATCTGGTCGCGGGACTGAAGGCGCAGATCGACGAAAAGGAGAAGCTTGTCGCCCGCTACACAGCGGACCGTCAGAGGCTCGTAGGCAAGGGCACGGAGAAGCGAGCTGCCAGGCTGAACGCTGTAACGACGGCAGCGGACAAGGTGCGAGGCTATGTGCGCTATTATGCGAACCAGCGCTCATCAATTCTCTCGGTGAAGCAGGATGTGTCCGACCTGCGCAATAACCGGGCTCCCGAGGATCTGCGCAGGCTGAAGGACCGGTTCGGCACCAAGCTCATCGGGGATTCCCAATGGGAGCCGTTCGGGCTGACGCATAAGGGTAACGTCGATGCTGTCGTGAGCGAGAAGCAGCTCGATGTGGAACAGAAGCTGGCATCCTGGAAGGGCAAAGCGCCGACAAACCCGGTAACGATCGAAGGCGCTTTCGTTGCGGACGACGATGATCTCGAGAAGATGCCGCTGGCTATGCTCGAGGCCGAGGCCGAGCGTTTGCAGAAGCTAGTGACGGTCGATCGCCAGTCGGCGGAGCAATATGCCACTATCTCGAAACGCATTGTGGACGAGAATACCAATATCGAGAAGCTGCGAGAGAAGCTGACCGATTGCGAGGCTGCCTCCGGCCGCGCGCAGTCGCTCATCGGCGAACGCGAGGCAGGATACCGACGCGTCTTTGATGCTCTGCTCAGCGAAGAGAATGTCCTCCGCGAACTCTACGCCCCGCTTTCTGAGCGATTGAGCCGATCGCAAGGCTCGCTTCGCAAAATGTCATTCTCGGTCCACCGGGTCGTCGATGTCGAGCGTTGGGCGCGCGAGGGGGAGGCGCTGTTCGACCTGCGGCGACTAGGCCGTAAACCCATAAGACCGTCCGGCCGATTCCAGCGGCGTCGATTTCGTG
>NZ_LSKN01000179.1:0-2856 GCF_001557075.1 Methylobacterium sp. CCH7-A2 | reverse complement strand
CGGGCCTTCCACCTGGGTGCGTATCTCGTCTTGAGGACGGTGAGGACCACGGCCGCGTCAGCGCCGCTGGATCCTGTGTTTGCTATGGCTGGGAGCGATCCCGTTGACGGTGGAAACCATCTGGATCAGCTTAATGCCGACGTCGGCGCATTGGCGACGCGATGAGACCTGTTGGCCAAAAGCCCAAAGCTGCTTCCTGACATAGGACGTTGTCGCTGACGATAATCGTCGGTCGTCCGCGCCGGCGAACGATGTCGTCGAGCTCGCGCGCGACCCGCAGACCGGACAGCGAGGTGTCGGCCGCGAGCGCCAGGCATTCCCGCGTGCAGTCGTCCACCACGGCGAGGATACGGAAGCGGCGCCCGTCGGTGAGTTGATCGGACAGGAAGTCCAGACTCCAGCGCTGGTTCGGCGCGACCGCTGTCTCGATCGGCCGCCGCGTTCCCATCGCTCGCTTGCGGCCACCGCGCCGGCGCACCGTCAGCTTCTCCTCGCGATAGAGCCGCTGAACGCGCTTGCGGTTGACCACATGGCCCTCCCGCTTCAACAGGACGTGCAGTCGCCGATAGCCAAAGCGGCGTCGCTCGGCCGCAAGCTCCTTCAGCCGCCTGCGCAGCATGGCGTCGTCGGGACGCGTCCCTTCGTAACGCACGCTCGTCCGATCCACGCCGACCACCCGGCACGCCCGCCGCTCGCTCATCTCGAAGGCCTTGGCAAGATACGCCACAGCCTCCCGTCGCTCGGCGGGCGTCACCACTAATGGGATGGTCCGCCCCGTCTCCCCGCCTCATTCTATCGAGGCATCGTGCGAAGAGGAGACCAGCATGACCCAGCGCAACAAGCCCCGTGACGCGGCTGTCTTCGGGATCGACATCGGCAAGAACACCGTCCACGTCGTCGGGCTGGACGGCACCGGGGCGCCAATCCAGCGCGCTACATTCCGGCGGGACACGCTGCTGCAGTTCTTCGAGCGCGCAGCGCGGACCGTGATTGGGATGGAAGCCTGTCCCGGCTCCCAGTGGCTCGCCCGCAAGCTGAAGGCTTTCGGACATACGGTGCGCATCGTCCCGGCCAAGTTCGTGAAGCCGTACGTGAAGTCCAACAAGAACGACATCATCGACGCCGAGGCGATCGCCGAGGCCGTGACACGCCCGACGATGCGCTTCGTCGAGATCCGATCACCGGAGCAGGTCGACCTGCAAGCGCTTCACCGCGTCCGCGATCGCCTCGTTGCCCAGCGCACGCGCGTGATCTGCCAGATGCGGGCTTTTTGCCTCGAGTACGGGATCGCGATGCATCAGGGAGCAGGGAAGTTCAAAGCCGACCTTCCCCGCGTGGTTGCCGACAAGGAGAATGACCTCAGCCCGGCGATGCGGCGATTGCTCACCGAGCTATTCGACGACGTCAAGAACCTCGAGGGCCGGATCAAGGAGGTCACCGGAGAGATCGAGGACGTCGCTGCGGCCGACGATACGGCGCGCCGCCTGATGACGGTGCCAGGCATCGGGCCGCTCGCCGCGACAGCTCTGCTGGCGGCGGCCGGTCGGGGTCTGCAGTTCCGCAAGGCCCGCGACATGGCGGCCTGGATCGGCCTCGTGCCGCGGGAGTACTCAACCGGCGGCAAGACGACCTTGCTAGGCATCAGCAAGCGAGGGAGCTCGTATCTGAGACGCCTCCTCATCCACGGTGCCCGATCGTGCCTGCTCCATCTGGACCGGTCCCGCGATCGGCTCGGGAGCTGGATCGACGGCTTGCAGAGCCGGATGCACAACAACAAGGCCACCGTGGCGCTCGCCGCCAAGATGGCCCGCTTCGCCTGGGTGGTGATCACCAAGCCGGGCGCAACCTACGAGCGGCGTGGGCCGGTGGCAGCCTGATCCACGCCTTCGACCAGCTGCGAGGCACGGGATAGTGATGACGAGACAGTTGATCGGCGCACCGTAAACTCTGGGCAAAAAAGCGGGCTTTCAGCCCGAGCCAGTTATTCGAGAACGGGGCGCGCGGATCTCATCATGGCCTGGCTGCAAAAACAGCCCACTCGCGAGAGGCCGGATACATTTATGCAGACTGGATCGTCAGACCGAACCTGAACCTTGCAACGACGGGGCGGACCATACATTTTTTCCCAGGAGATCCTTCAGCGCGGCGTTGTCGAGCATCGCGTCCGCCAGCATCCGCTTCAGCCGGCCATTCTCGTCCTCAAGGCCCTTCAGACGCCGCGCCTCCGAGACGTCGAGCCCGCCGAACTTGGCCTTCCATTTGTAGAACGTCGCTGAGCTGACGCCGTGCTTCCGGCAGACCTCCGCGGTCGCCACGCCCGCCTCCTGCTCGCGCAGGATCGCGATGATCTGCTCTTCCGTGAACCGTGACTTCTTCATCCGTCCGTCCCTCGTCCTGGGGGCGGACTCTAGCTATCCGTGGAGGAGTTTCAGGGGGTCACGTCACGACCTCGGTCAACGGCTGACGTCATTCGAACGTCGTTGCACGCGTTGAGGCGCCCGGCCCAAACTGCATCATCAGGCATCTGACCTCGAAAAGGACCATGACCCCGGTGACGGCAATGCCAAACCGCATTGACGATCACCCGCAATTAAAGGGCCGTTTGACACCGGAACGAGGCGTGGTCATCCAGCGCCCCGGCAAGCTTCACATCGGGCAGGTCATGCCACACCCTTCGCTGCGTTCGAAATCGGGAAAAGGCGCGTCTCAATCGGCGCTCACTCGATCAGGTCATGCAGGCCATCAAGCGATCAAGCGCGCTCGCCGCCGCTCCGGCCCCAACCGAAGTTTTCCTGACCACTCGGTCCTCCTGTCTGCCAAAAGACATACTTCAGGGTGGACCAATTCAACGGGGGT
>NZ_LSKN01000178.1:0-4210 GCF_001557075.1 Methylobacterium sp. CCH7-A2 | reverse complement strand
ATCGAGCGCGGTCGACAGCTGCAGGCCCTTGCCGCGGGTCAGTCGACGAGCGGGTTGTCCTCGCGCATCCAGGCCACCCGTGAACGGCGCTTACCTTCAAGCGACGCGCTCGATCAGACCGTCGCGCTCGATGATTCCGATCGTCGTCAGCCCGCCCGGGTCGTCACCGGGTTCGTCTCATGGGTGTCGTGGCCCAGCGACAGCTCGGTCGCCGGGTTCAGCCGGGCATCGGCGATCACGGCGGCGATCGGCAGGATGCCCCCCTGCCCGCCGCCGTCACACAAGCGTTGCCGAGCTGCTGTTCATGAAGGCCGGTGACGATCTTCGGAAGAGAGGCGGCTATGAAAATCCTGCGAAACCTGTCCGCTGCCTGTCTGATGCTGGCGGCGGCGCCGGTCGGTGCCCAGACGACCACGCTCGATTTCCCCACCTACCAGTTGCAGGAGAGCTTCGGGCCCTGGTGGCAGGCGCTCACGGCCGAGTTCGAGAAGCAGAATCCCGGCGTGAAGATCAATCTGACGAACGCGCCATCGAACGATCACCACCGGATGCTGACCACGCGCTTCGCCGCGGGCAACCCGCCCGATATCGTCCACATGACGGCCCGCTTCGTCTGGGGCTATGGCGCAGAGGGCGTGCTCGAGCCTCTCGATCGCTGGCTGGACAAGACCGACATCCGCAAGTCCTGGGTTCCGAACCAGGCGGCGATGACGGTGGACGGCAAGACGCTGGGCCTCGTGATGCTGAACTACGGCTTCGGCCTCCTCTATAACGAGCCGATGCTTAAGGCCGCCGGTGTCTCCGTCCCGACCACGGAAGCCGAGTTGATCGCCGCAGCCAAGAGCCTGACCAAGGTTAAGGACGGGCGCACCGAACAGTATGGCTTCGCGATGAACACCTCCACCTCGTCGTGGGGATACATGTATTTCATGCATTTCCATGCCGGGCGCGACCGCGAGCTGATCAAGGACGGCAAGCTCGACAGCCAGGACGAGATTGCGCGGACGCTCGAGACCATCGACGGCCTGATCAAGGCCGGCGTCTCGCCGAAAGGTCTCGACAACACCCCGATGCGCCGCCTGTTCTGGGGCGGTCAGGCCGCCATGTATATCGACGGAAGCTGGGCTCCCGGCTACGCCGACAACATGGCGACGGCGGCTGTCAAGGATGGCTGGAGGGTCGCCAAGCTGCCCTTCGCCAATATGGCGGGTGGCCCCTCCAACGCGCTCGCCATGCCCAAGGACATCGCGCCTGAGCGCAAGGAGCTGGTCTGGAAGTTCATTCAACTCGCCGCCAGCCCGGAATGGCAGCAGAAATACGCGGAGGTCACCGGAAATCCGCCCGGCCGCGTAGGCATGGTCTCAGACGCAGCCAAGGCGAAGTGGCCGACATTGGCCATGTTCGACGCCGCCGCATCTGCGCCGTCGCGCTCGCATCTTCCGATCGGCTACGAAAGCGAGTTCACCAAGATCTCGGACATCGTCGCCAATGAAATGTCGGCCATGGTGACCGGCAAATTCGGTTCGGCCGAAGCGGCGAAGCGGATCGTCGACGGGATCAATCGTGACGTCATCCGCAAGTAGCGCGGCCTTCGACGACGGCAGGGTGGCCATAGAACGCCGCCCCATGCTCGATCTCGAGCGGCAGGCGCTCGTCTTCAACCTCTGCCTGCTTCTGCCGGCAGTTCTGGTGACGACCGCCTTCGTCGCCTGGCCGATCGTCAAGCTGTTCCAGATCTCGCTGCACGAGTTGCGGTTGAGCGAGTTGATGCGGCCGATCGTCAAGCCGATGACACTCGCCAATTACGAGCGCGCGCTGCTCCATCCGGACATGCCGCGCGTCGCCTTAACAACGGCGGTCTTCACGGTGGCGAGCACGGCGGTGGCCTTCCTGTTGGGGATGGCGACCGCGCTCGCTCTCGGCTCGCTCGGGCGCGGCCGCGCTGCCATGCAGACCGCGCTGATCAGCCCCTGGGCCGTCGCGCCGGTCATCGCCAGTGTGGTCTGGATGCTGCTGCTCGACGAGCGCTTCGGCCTGATCAATGCCGCGGTGCTCGGAACGGGTCTGGCGTCTTCGCCGGTCCCTTTCCTCAGTGCGCCGGACTGGGCCCTCTTGTCCGTCACGCTGGTGGCGATCTGGAAGGAATACCCCTTCTTCACGGTGATGATGGCGGCGGCACTGCAATCCGTGCCGCGGGAGCTCTATGAGGCGGCCCGGCTGGACGGGGCCGGACCGGTGGCATTGTTTCGTTATGTCACCTGGCCGCTGGTCCGGCCGGTCGCTGTCGTTGCTATCTTCCTGGCGACGATGTCGGCCTTTCGCAATGTCGAGACCATCATGGTGATGACAGGGGGAGGCCCCGCCCGTTCGACTGAGACCCTTGCCCTGCGGGTCTACACCGAGACGTTCCGGTTCCTCTCGCCCGGAACCGGGGCGGCGCTCGGCGTGGTGACGCTTTTGGTCGGGCTGCTGCTCGCGGCCGTGTTCTGGCCCGCCATGATGCGGAAAGCGCGATGACGCGACCGGGTGAAGTGGACGGCACGCATGGCGCGCAACGCAACGGCTGGACCATCGCGGGCTGGATCACGCTGGCCGTGATGGCGGTCATCGCCCTGCTGCCAATCTACTGGATGGCGCTCTCGTCAGTTCGCTCAGACGAAGCGCTCAGCCGCTGGCCCCCGGCCCTATCGCCCTTCGCTGGAGAGGTGACGCTCGGCGCCTGGACGCAGGTGCTCGGCAACGAGCAGACATGGTCCTGGCTCGTCAACTCGAGTCTGATCGCGCTCGGGTCTGTGGCGACGACGCTGCTGATCGCGACGCCGGCCGCCTATGCGCTGTCACGCGGCACAGGAGCGTTGATCGGCACCGGTGCGGCGCTTCTCTTCGTCTCGAAGCTGCTGCCGGCGACGGTCCTGATCACGCCGCTCTACGTCATGATGCGCGGGTTAGGCCTCCTGGGCTCGCCGGTGTCGGTGCTGCTGGGCAACCTGTCATTCGCCGTTCCGCTCGCGACCTTCGTGCTAAAGGGCTACATCGACACCGTCCCCCGATCGATCGACGAGGCCGCCGCGATCGACGGGGCCTCGCGTCTGCGGACGCTGGCAACGATCATCACGCCCAATCTGGCGCCCGCGCTCTCGGCCGTCGCCATCTATGTGATCGTCGTCTCCTGGAACGACTTCATCTTCGCGCGCACCTTTCTCGCGGGCGGCAAGGCGACGACGATCACCGTCGGGGCCACGCAGTTCATGGGCGAGTACCAGACGCATTGGAACCAGTTGATGGCGGTGAGCTGCCTGGCGACCCTGCCGTGCCTGACCTTCTTCCTCTTGCTCCAGCGGCATCTGGTCCGCGGGTTGCGCCAGGGCCTCTAGAAAAAAGCGATCTCGACCATGGCACGATGCGATGACTTTGCAGTTCTGGCCGATCTCCACTTCATGCCGGAGGGGCGTCTGCTTTATGGCATCGACCCGAGAGACAGGCTCGACGCCGCGCTGGCGCTGCTGGCGCGCGACCATGCCGGCGTCGGGTGTCTCGTGCTATTGGGCGATCTCGCCCATCGGGGAGAGGCGGAATCCTATCGGGCGCTCACCGCTGCGCTCGCCGGGGCAGGCATGCCGATCATTCCGATGATGGGCAATCACGATCGTCGCAGGGCCTTCCTCGAGGAATATCCGAACGATAGGCTGAGGCAGGACGGCTTCGTTCAGTCGGCGGTCGAACTCGAGCGCTGCACGCTGATCGCTCTCGATACGCTGGACGAGGGACGCAGCGACGCCGGCGGGCGGCTTTGCCCGGAGCGGCGGCAGTTTCTGCGCGATGCCTTGCGCGATGCGAGGAGTGACAAGCCGGTTTACTGCTTCCTGCATCATCCGCCCTTCGCGACCGGCTCGCCCGCCTATGACGCGATCGCGCTCGACGAGCCGGAGGCGCTTCTGCGAATCTTCGACGCGGCCGGGCGGCGGCCCGATCACATGCTGTGCGGCCATGTGCACCAGACCATCAACGGGTCGTGGCAAGGAATTCCGGTCTCCACCCAGCGCTCACTCGTCCACCAGCTCGGTCAGGAGGGGCAAGCCGACGTAATAGAGGGAACGCTGGAGCAACCCACAGTCGCGATCGGCACCGTGACGCCGGATGGGTTGCGGCTGCGCCATCGCAACCTGCTCTATGAAGGCCCCGTCTTCCTGCCGAAGGGCACCAGCGAGAT
>NZ_LSKN01000177.1:0-115160 GCF_001557075.1 Methylobacterium sp. CCH7-A2 | reverse complement strand
GGCTCGCCTCATCGGTGCAATGTGACCGAAGCTGCAGCGAGATTGCGTCAGACCCCAATGTTGCCCCTGTGAGGGGCGCTTATCGCGTTGAAGGTTAGTCCCCCTGTTATTGGCTCTGGCTGATCCTTCCGGTTTTTCGGAGGGGTCCGGGGATGACGGGTGTGGAGACGATTGGTCGGATCCGTTTCGAGCATTTCCAGAACGGCAAGGGGATCAAGCGGATCGCGCGCGAGCTGGGCATTGCGCGCGACACGGTCCGCAAGGTGCTCCGATCCGGCGCGACCGAGTTCACCTACAAGCGCGAGGTTCAGCCGCAGCGGAAGCTCGGGGCCTGGGTGGAGACGCTGACCGGCATCCTGGAGGCAGAAGACCGGCTGCCCCGGCGCGAGCGGCGCTCGACGATCCGGCTTTTCGAGGAACTGCGCGGGCACGGATATGATGGCGCGCATGACAGTGTCCATCGGTTTGTGAAGGCCTGGCGTGCCGATCGCGCCCGGCTGCCGGCGCAGGCTTTCATCCCGCTGCGGTTTGATCCTGGCGAAGCCTATCAGTTCGACTGGAGCCACGAGGCGATCGAGCTTCACGGCCTGCCCGTCGTGGTGAAGGTCGCGCAGATGCGGCTTTCCTATAGCCGCATGCCGATCGTGCGCGCCTATTTCCGCGAGACGCAGGAGATGGTCTTCGATGCACACGACAAGGCCTTCGCCTTTTACGGCGGGGTCTGTCGGCGCGGCATCTACGACAACATGAAGACGGCGGTGGAGACGGTCTTCGTCGGGCGCGCCCGGGAGTACAACCGGCGCTTTCTGCAGATGTGCTCGCATCATCTCGTCGAGCCGGTGGCCTGCACGCCGGCGGCCGGCTGGGAGAAGGGCCAGGTCGAGAACCAGGTTGGCACGATCCGCGACCTGCTGTTCCGGCCACGGCCGAAGGTGAAGACGCTCGATGAGCTGAACGCCTGGCTTGCCGATCAGTGCATGGCCTATGCCCGGCGGGCGAAGCACCCCGAGTTCCGCGACCGGTTTGTCATCGAGGTCTTCGACGAGGAGAAGGCGCGGCTGATGCCGTATCTGGGGCCCTTCGCCGGCTTCGTCGAGAAGCCGATGCGGGCGACCACGACCTGCCTGATCACGCATGACCGCAACAAGTACAGCGTCGATGCCCGAGCCGCTGGCCGCACCGTGCTGGTGCGCGCCTATGCCGATCGGATCGTCGTGCTGCTCGACGGCGAGACGGTCGCCGATCACCCGCGCAGCTTCAAGCGCGACCAGGTCGTCTACGACCCCTGGCACTATCTCCCGGTGCTGATGCGCAAGCCCGGCGCCCTGCGTAACGGCGCCCCGTTCAAGGACTGGGATTTGCCGGCGCCGCTCACCGCGGTGCGCGAGAAGCTGCGGCGTCACGCCGATGGCGACCGCCAGTTCGTGAAGATCCTCGGCCGCGTTCCCGAAGACGGCATTGCCGCGGTGGCGGAGGCCTGCACCGAAGCGCTCGCGGCCGGCATCGCCAGCGGCGACGTCGTCATGGCGATCCTGGCGCGACGTCGTCAGCCGCCGGTGCCCCAGAGCATCACGACGCCCGACGCTCTCAAGCTCAAGACCGAGCCAGTCGCCGACTGCGCCCGATACGACAACCTGCGCAGGAGAAGGGAAGCCGCCTGATGGAACGCCACCAACTGATCGAAGCGATGACCAGCCTCAAGCTCTATGGCATGCGCGCCAGCTTCGACGAGATCGCCGGCAAGGGCTTGAGCCGGCGCGAGGAGATCTACCCGCTGCTGGCGAGCCTGGTCCGCGCGGAGTTGACCCATCGCCAGTCGCGCTCGATCAACTACCGCATCGGCGGCGCCCGATTCCCGGTGCTGAAGGACATCGACGCCTTCGTCTTCGAGAACACGCCGGTCGACGAGGGCCAGATCCGCGAACTCGCCACTGGCGACTTCATCGACGCAAAGCGCAATCTCATCCTGATCGGCGGCACCGGGACCGGAAAGACCCATCTCGCCATCGCGATCGCCACCGCCGTCATCCGGGCGCGGGCCCGCGGTCGCTTCTTCAATCTCGTCGATCTGGTCAATCAGCTCGAACAGGAGAAGGCCGCCGGCAAGAGCGGACGCATCGTCGAGACCTTGCTGCGTCACGATCTCATCGTCATCGACGAACTGGGCTATCTGCCGTTCAGCCAGGCTGGCGCTCAACTGCTGTTCCACCTGATCAGCAAGCTCTACGAGAACACCTCCGTCATCATCACCACCAATCTCGCCTTCGCCGATTGGCCCCAGGTGTTCACCGACGCCAAAATGACGACCGCCATGCTCGATCGGCTCACCCATCACTGCGACATCATCGAGACCGGCAACGAAAGCTGGCGCTTCAAAAACCGGGCCTGACCACTTCATCACCCGTCGCACACTGGACGCCGAAATCGCCCCGGCCGAGCAACCCCGACCAGCTCAGCCGGGGCGACCCCGGCACGTCAACGCAGACCTCAAGGGGGCTAGCCTTCAACGCGATAAGGGGGCTGACCTTCAACGCGATTTGACAGCCTGAACCTGCTTGCCAAGGCGGCTGCCGCCGCCCGAGGCCTGGACGAGTTGGATGAGGTTGTCGAGCTGGCGCTCGATGCCCTCGCGCCGCGCCTGCGCGGCCGACAGCGCGGCCTGCGCCTGGCTCTGCCGGTCGTTGGCGGCGTCGATCAACGCCTTCCGGCGCTGGCCGAGCCCGAACACGACGGCGTACTCGACCTTCTTGTAATCGTACATCGTGCGATGATCGCAGCCGGCGCTGGCATGGGCGCGGCCACAGCGTAGCTTGTGGCCGCCGCCACTAACCATCTTGTCGATGAACACCAGGTTGCTGTTGCAGGCTTCACAGCGCACGAGGCCCGACAGCAGGTTCTTGCGGCGTCCTGGCGTGCCCCTGCCGAAGCCGCGCGCCTTGGACGCGGCCTGCGCTGCCCAATAGGTCTCCTCATTGATGATCGCTGGGAAATAGTCGTCGATCGGCGCTTCCGCCGTCGCATCCGATCCGCCGGCGAGCTTGCCGCGCGGAACGTAACGCCCGAAGGTCGCCGGGTTCGACAGGATCTTGGCGATGTAGCTGTCGTGCCAGTACTGGCCCTTCTTCTTGCCCGTGCCCCAGGTCGGGACTTGGTCGGCGTTCAGCTTTGCCTGGATGGAACGGCGTCCGAGACCTGCAATCGTGTCCGCGAACATCTTCTGGACGATCTCGACGCGCTTGGGGATCTCGAGATACTCGCCAGACTTCGGCCCACCGACGAGTTCGAGCCAACCGGGGCAGCGCGCCGTCATCGCCTGCTTGTCGTCGGCCGCACGCTGGCGCTTGGCCGCCCAGGCGTCGGAAACGCGCTTGGACTTCAACGCGCTCTCCTCATGCGCACGCGACATCACCACGATGGAGATGATCAGCTGGGTCTGGTCTGCCCGCAGGCTCGCCCGCGAGTAGACCCGCTGGTCGGTCAGCGTGACGATGATGATGCCGTTGCGGGTAAGCCCCAAGAATAGTTCCAGCGCATCGACAACCTCTTCGCGCGAGAGTCGGTCCAAACTCTCGACCAGAAGATAGGAACCCTTCGCGACATCGCCGCTTTCGACGCGCTTCAGGAACGCGCCCAGCGCCGCACGCTCGTCGCGGTGCTTGCCCTTGAAGGCGGAGACGCCCTCGTCACGAAAGCTCTCATCGAGCACGAGGCCGTTCTTGGCGGCGTAGGTCCGGGCCGCCTCGATCTGCCGGCGAAAGCTCTCGCCGCGCGCCTGCTCTGGCGTCGAGAAGCGCACATAGGAGTATGCGCACGGCTTTGCCGCCTCAGATTGCTCCCTCGTTCTCGATCTTGCCATCGCTGCCGACATTGACGTGCTCGCGGAAAAGAAGTGCTAACGAGCAATGACAATAGTACATCTGATATTAATGTCATGGAGCAGGTGCTCGACATTCCCTCGCAGGAGGCGATTACCAAAGACAATGCCGGCGTCCGCATCGACGCCGCCGCCTTCTATCAGGTGCTCGACGCCGCCAAGGCCTGCTACGAGGTCTCGTCCCTCAACGACGCGCTGATGGTCCTGACCATGACCAATATCCGCACCGTCGTCGGCTCGATGGACCTCGACCAGCTGCTCTCCCACCGCGACGAGATCAACGAGCGGCTGTTGCGGGTGATGGACGCCGCCGCCTCCCCCTGGGGCGTCAAGGTCACGCGCATCGAGATCCGCGACATCCTGCCCCCGGCCGACATTGCCGGCGCCATGAACCGACAGATGAAGGCCGAGCGCGAGAAGCGCGCCGCCGTGCTCGAGGCCGAGGGCCTGCGCCAGGCCGAGATCCTCAAGGCAGAAGGCCAGAAGCAGTCGCAGATCCTCGCCGCCGAGGGCCGCAAGGAGGCCGCTTTCCGCGATGCCGAGGCGCGCGAGCGCTCCGCCCAGGCCGAGGCCGCCGCCACCGCCATGGTCTCGGAAGCGATCAGCCGTGGCGACATCCAGGCCGCCAACTTCCTGATCGCCGAGCGCTACACCGAGGCGCTCAAGGCGATCGCCAGCGCCCATAACGCCAAGGTCGTGATCGTGCCGATCGAGGCGGCTGCGCTCGCCGGAACCGTCGGCGGCATCGCCCAGTTGACCCGCGCCGTCTTCGGCGACGAGGCCCAGGAGAGCCGCCGCGGATCGGTGCCGCCGGCCGGCCGCGGCGCCTGAGGAGACGCCGATGTCGTCGCTCCTGTTCGGCCCCTGGGGCTGGGTCATCCTCGGCCTCGTCCTTATCGGCGGCGAGGTGCTGGCACCCGGCATCTTCCTGCTCTGGCTTGGCCTGGCCGCGCTTTTGACCGGCGCCGTTGTCGGCCTCGTCGATCTCGGCTGGCAGGCGGCTGCGCTCGTCTTCGCAGGCTTCAGCCTCGTCGCCGTCTTCGCCGGCCGGCTGCTGACCCGCCGCAAGGACGAGGAGCCGGATCCGGCGACAGGCCTCAACGATCGCGGCCGCCGGCTGATCGGCCGCGTCTTCCGGCTCGAGGCGACGATGACGGGCGGCGAGGGCCGCATCCGCATCGACGATTCGTCCTGGCGCGTCACCGGCCCCGAACTGCTGGCGGGAAGCGAGGTGCGGGTCGTGCGCGTCGACGGTGCCACGCTCGTGGTCGAGAAGGCGTGAGCGTCCTGCCACGAGCCGACGCCAAAATCAGGTTGTGTCGGGCCGCGAGCGGTCTATAGCGGACGCTCCGCCGCCAGACCGATCGTTCCCATGACACTGCCCAGCGAACGCCTGTCCCTGTCCAAGGACCGTATCAAGGTCCTGCTGCTGGAAGGCATCAACGATTCCGCCGCCGACCTGCTGGTCAACGCCGGCTACACCAACATGACGCGCCTGCCCAAGGCGCTGGACGAGGACGCGCTGGTGAAGGCGCTGGAAGGCGTCCACGTGCTCGGCATCCGCTCGCGCACGCAGCTCACCGACGCCGTCTTCGCCCGGGCCGACCGGCTCTTCGCCGTCGGCTGCTTCTCGGTCGGCACCAATCAGGTCGATCTTCAGGCGGCGCGCGGCCGCGGCGTGCCCGTCTTCAACGCGCCGTTCTCGAACACCCGCAGCGTCGCCGAACTGACGATCGGCGAGATCGTGATGCTGCTGCGCAAGATCACCGACCGCTCGGTCTCGGCCCATGGCGGCGGCTGGGACAAGTCGGCCAACGGCTCCTTCGAGGTGCGCGGCAAGGTGCTGGGCATCGTCGGCTACGGCAATATCGGCAGCCAGCTGTCGACGCTGGCCGAGGCGATGGGCATGCGGGTGATCTACTACGATCAGACCGACCGGCTGCGCCACGGCAACACCGAGCCGGTCGACAGCCTGCACGAATTGCTCGGCTCGGCCGACATCGTCTCGCTGCATGTCCCCGAGACGCCGCAGACGGCGGGCATGATCGGCGCCGAGCAGATCGCCGCGATGAACCCGGGCAGCTACCTGATCAACAACTCGCGCGGCACGGTGGTCGATCTCGACGCGCTCGCCGCCGCCCTGAAGAGCGGGCATCTGGCGGGTGCGGCGGTCGACGTCTTCCCTGTCGAGCCGGCCTCGAACAACGACCGTTTCGTCTCGCCGTTGCAGGGCCTGCCCAATGTGATCCTGACGCCGCATATCGGCGGCTCGACGGAAGAAGCGCAGGAGCGCATCGGCGCCGAAGTGGCGCGTAAGCTGATCGACTACTCCGATGTCGGCTCGACGGTCGGCGCCGTCAATTTCCCGCAGGTCCAGCTCGCGGCCCGCGCCGTCGGCACGCGCTTCATCCATGTCCAGCGCAACGTGCCGGGCATGCTGCGGCGTTTGAACGACGTCTTCGCCGCACGCAACGTCAACATCGCCGCCCAGAATTATCAGACGGACGGCGAGGTCGGCTATGTCGTGATGGAGGCGGAGAGCATCGGGGCCGATGCCCGCGACATCCTGCGCGAAATCCGGGCCCTCGAAGGCACAATCCGCGCGCGCCTGCTCTACCAACGCGCCTGAGAGGCCTCAGGACGCCTTATCGTCGGCCGCGCCGGGCTTGGTCGGCGCCTGGGCCGCGATCGGATCACTTGCGGGAAAGGTGTCCTTCAGAGCCTTGTCGAGCTCGGCGTCCGGGCCCCTCTTGGCGGCTTCGCGCTGCTCGGCCTGTTCCTGGCGCAGGCTTTCCTTGGCGGGATTGGTGTTCGTCGTCATGTTGACCCCCGTAGAACGGCCCCATGCGGGCCACTCAGGGATCAACGCGACAGGCAGGCCGGCGTTCCGCTAGAGCTGCCGGGGCCAGGTGATCCGGGCCTTGAGCCCGCCGCCGTCGCGCTCCGCCAGCGTCAGCGTGCCGCGATGCGCCTCGGCGATCGCCCGCACGATCGACAGGCCGAGCCCGAAGCCGCTGCCTTCCTTGAGCGTCCGCGCGGCGTCGCTGCGGTAGAACGGCGCAAACACCTTCTCGCGCTCCTCCGGGGCGATGCCCGGCCCGTCGTCCTCGACCTCGATGGCGATCATGTCGGGCGCCGAGTCGTCCAGCCTGACCAGAACCCTGCCGCCGAACTTGATCGCGTTGTCGACGAGGTTGTTCACGGCGCGCGTCATCTGGTCGGCGTCGCAGACGGCGGAGGCGCGCATCGGCCCCTCATACACGACGACATGCCCGAGATCGGCGAGATCGTCGCAGATCGTCTGGAGCAGGGCCGGCATGTCGGTCGCCGTCAAGCTGCCCGAGGCGCGCCCGTCGCGCAGATAGGACAGCGCCGCTCCCACCATGCGATCCATCAAGGCGAGATCCGCGATGGTGGCCCGGCGCTGACGTTCGTCGGGGATGTCGTCGGCGCGCAGCCGCAACCGCGTGATCGGCGTGCGCAGATCATGGCTGACCGCGGCCAGCATGCGTGTCCTGTCGTCGATCAGCCTCCGGATGCGGTTGGCCATGCCGGCGAAGGCCGCGGCGAGGCGCTTGACCTCGACGGGTCCCTCCTCTGGTACGGCGAGGGTGTCGCGATCGGGATCGAAGCGGTCGATCACCGCTGCCAGCCGTGACAGCGGCGACGCCACCGCCCGCGCCGCCCACAGCGAGAGCAGCCCGATCAGCGAGGCCAGCAGAGCCAGCATGGTGACGAGATAGCCGATGAAGGCGCCTCCGCGCGGCGGAGGTGTCATCGAACTCGATGTCATGACCAGCCCGCTGCCATCCGCAAAGCGGACGCCAAAAGGCGGCGGCCCGAACCGTCCGGGTGCGTTGTCGAGCATCAGCGCCTCGACATTCGGCCCCAGCTGGGCCCGCAGATTGGCGAGGATTTGCCGATCGGCCCAGAACTGATTGCGCTCGCTCGTCTGTGCGCCTGGGGGCAGGCGCGAGAGCAGGGGATGGGCAGCCAGAGCGGCCTCGACCACGGTCGCTTTCGCCTCCGGCGACGGCGTCGCCTCGACCATGCGCGTGATCGAGATCAGGTCGGTGACATAGGGAAAGCTTGGAACCCGCTTCAGCTCGGGCGGCAGCAGCACGAGCAGCGCCACGATCGTGACGAGATTGGCCAGGACGAGCGAGCCGATCGCAATGGCGGTGATCTGCGCGGCGGCCCGCGCGGGCATCAGACGCAGAAGCAACCGCTTCATGGAGCCGGGCTCTCGGCCAACCTCTCGATCTCCGGAGAGAACATGTAGCCGCCGGAGCGGATGGTCTGGATCAGCTCGGGCTCGCGCGGATTGCGCTCCATCTTCTGGCGCAGCCGGCTGACGAGCACATCGATCGAGCGCTCGAACGGGGCAGCCATGCGGCCCTGCGTCAGATCCAGAAGCTGGTCGCGCGACAGCACGCGGCGCGGCCGTTCGCAGAAGGCGAGAAGCAGGTCGAGTTCGGCGCCCGTCAGCGGCACGCGCTCGCCCTGGGGGTTGAAGAGACGACGCACCGCCTTGTCGAGCCGCCAGCCCGCGAAAGCGAGTACCGGGCTGTCGCCCACCTCGGCGGCCGGGGCGGCACCGGCGCGCCGCAGCACGGCCCTGATCCGGGCCAGCAGCTCGCGCGGGTTGAACGGCTTCACCAGATAATCGTCCGCGCCCATCTCCAGGCCGAGGATGCGATCGATCTCTTCGCTTTTGGCGGTGAGCATGATGATCGGGATCGTGCCCTCGCTGCGCAGGCGGCGGCACAGGCTCAGCCCGTCCTCTCCCGGCAGCATCAGGTCGAGCACGATCAGGTCGAAACGGCCGTCCCGCAGCGCGGCATCCATCTCGCGGCCGTTCGGCACGGCCCGGACGCGAAAGTCGTTGTTGCGGAGGAAGCGCGAGACCAGCATCGCGATCTCGCGATCGTCCTCGACGACCAGGATATGGGGGGTTCTGCTCATCGTCTGGCTCTAGCGCCCGGCCGGGGCGAGGTCGCGGCCGGAATTGTGTCTGATTATTTCCAGACACGACGCTGGAAAAGCAAGGATACCAGAAGCTCCCGCGCAGACGTCATCCAGAAAACTCCACGCCACAGAACGGTCCGCGAGAGGACCCCAGATGGCGTCATGACCGATCTCGCATCATCCACCCTGTCCATTCCCGATCTCCGCCGGATCGGCTGGCGCCAGGCAGCTCTTCGCTCCGCGGCCGCCGCGGCGATTCTTGGGGTACTGGCGCTCTGGCTCTGGGCACTGCCGACGCTGCTTTCGCGGCAGGGCTTCGTGCAGCGCGGCGACGAATCCTGCGCCGGGGCAGCCTGGCGCGACCCTGTGACCGGCCGGAACCTCCCCGCTCCAACCGGCACCTGCAAGACCCATCCCGGTGGGGACGTCCGATGACACCCTGTGCCATCGACATCCGCTATCGAAGCCGCCTCGTCGCGCTGCTGCTGCTCGTGCCGCTGGCCCTGATCGGCGGATCGCTGGCGGGCTTGGCCATCGGCCGCTTCTCGACGGCGCCGCCGTCGTATCGGGACCAGCGCCTCGTGCAGATCCGCGCCGATCTGCGACAGGTCGAGGGGGACTATCTCCTGGCATTGGGCGATTCCCATGTCGCGCGCTGGCATGCACGCGAGTTCTGCGGGCTGCCTCTGGTCAATGGTGGAATGCACGGCGCGACCACCCGCGACACGCGCGGGCTGATCGACGAGCTCGCGCTGCCGCGGCCGCCGCTGGCGATCATCCTGAGCGTCGGCACCAACGACGCCAACCGCAAGCGCTTCCGCGAGCCGCCCGAAGCCGTCACCCGCTTCCGCCAGGCGTTCCGCGGCCTGCTGCGGGATCTGAGCGGGCGGGCCGGCCTCGTCGTCATCGCGTCGCTCCCGCGGCTCGACGAGCGCCAAGCGCCCGCCTTCTCGGAGGAAGCCGCGCTCGACATCGCGGGCTCCGCCGAAACCGCCTGCCGCGAGGAAGGCTCGTGCCGCCTCGCCTCGGGCTTCGGCGACGGCATCGCGCTGGCGGACGGGCTGCATCTGGCCGATTACGAGCGCGCCTATCGCGCGGCCGAGCCCGGCATCTGTGCCGCGCTCCCGCCGGGCAAGAGGCTGCGGCAGAACCGCCGCGCAGAGGCGCCATGATCCGGACCGCCGCCCACTGGACCCGGCCGGCGCCAGGACCCATCTAGCAAAGCCGAACGCCACCGGCTCCCCGGGGAGCCCAAGCCGAGGCTGCCATGGTCGCCATCTCCGTTCTCGACCTCGTTCCCGTGCGCGAAGGGCAGGAGCCGGGCGATGCGCTGCGCGCCTCGATCGACCTCGCGCGCCATGCCGAATCCCTCGGCTACACCCGCTACTGGGTCGCCGAGCATCACAACATGGTCGGCATCGCCAGCGCCACCACCGCCGTCGTCATCGGCCAGCTCGCCGCCGCGACGAAGACCATCGGCGTCGGCGCAGGCGGCATCATGCTGCCGAACCATGCTCCGCTGATCATCGCCGAGCAGTTCGGCACGCTCGAAGCGCTCTTTCCCGGCCGCATCGATCTCGGCCTCGGCCGGGCTCCAGGCACCGACCAGATGACGATGCGGGCGATGCGCCGCAGCCCGATGTCCTCCGACAGCTTCCCCCAGGACGTGCTCGAACTGCAGGCCTATTTCGCTCCCGCGGGCCCCAACCAGGCAATCCAGGCCGTGCCCGGCGCCGGGCTGAACGTGCCGCTCTGGATCCTCGGTTCGAGCCTGTTCGGCTCGCAGCTCGCCGCGCAGCTCGGCCTGCCCTACGCCTTCGCCTCGCATTTCGCGCCGGACGCCCTGATGCAGGCGCTGGCGATCTATCGCGAACGCTTCGAGCCCTCCGAGCAGCTCGCACGGCCCTACGCCATGCCCGGCATCAACGTCATCGCCGCCGAGACCGATGCAGAAGCGCGCCATCTCGCCACCTCCCTGCAGCAGCGCTTCGTCGGCATGGTGCGCGGCCAGCGCGGCAAGCTGCAGCCGCCGATCGACGACATCGAGACCTATTGGTCGCCGGCCGAAAAGGCCCATGTCGCGGGCATGCTGCGCTATGCCTTCATCGGCTCGCCCGAGACGTTGAAGCGCCAGCTCGGCGCCTTCATCGCCGCGACACAGGCCGACGAGATCATGGTGACCGCGCCGATCTTCGACCACGAGGCGCGGAAGCATTCCTACGAGATCCTCGCCGGCATCGCGCCGGAGCTGGGCATCGCGGCCCGGGCTGCCTGATTTCCGAGGAACTTCCGCCCCACGATGGCGTTGCCCGGTCTTGCATGGACATACGGGGGACCCATGAAACTCGACGTGACGGCGACGCTGACCTATGGCTTCGACAGCGACACGCAGGTGATCGCGGCCATCGAGGCCGCGCGATCGCCTGACCAGACGATCCTCTCCGAGAGCCTCACGATCTCACCCGACGCCGTGTTGGTGCGCGATCTCCACCCCGAAACGGGCGAGCGCCGTTTCCGGGCGGCGCTCTCCGGCCAGGTCGAGATTCGCTACCGGGCCCTGGTCGACAACGGCAACCGCGAGCCCTTGTCAGCCGCAGCGCGCCAGCATGACTGGTCGGAGCTGCCGCAGGAGGTGCTGCCCTATCTGCTGCCGAGTCGGTTCTCGCCCTCGGACGAGTTCATGCGCTTCGCCCAGCGCGAATTCTGCAGCATCGACGGCGGCGGCGCGCGCATCCTGGCCGTGCTCGACTGGCTGCACGAGCATCTCGACTATGTCCACGGCGTCAGCCACGCCCAGACCACGGCGCAGCACACCTTCATCGACCGCGCCGGCGTCTGCCGGGACTTCACCCATCTGGGCATCGCCCTGACGCGGGCGCTCAACATCCCCGCCCGCGCTGTCAGCGCCTATGCGCTCGACCTCGACCCGCCGGACTTCCACGCCGTCTTCGAGGTCTATCTCGACGGGCGCTGGTGGCTGGTGGACCCGACGCGGCTGGCACCCGTCGAGGGCATGGTCCGGATCGCAACCGGCCGCGACGCCGCCGACATCGCCTTCCTGACCAGCCAGTTCAACTGCCAGTGCCTGGCCCAGACCATTAAGGTCTCGCGCGCCCCCGAGGATGCCGGTCTGCAGGCCGCCTGATCAGGCGGCGGTGGCGCGCCGCGCCGCACGGCGCAGGTTGAGACCAAGCGCCGCCAGGAAGAACCCCGCCTGCACCACGACGATGCAGGGCCCCGTCGCGCCGTCGAGATGGTAGCTCAGGATCGTCCCGATGACGCTGGAGACCGTCGCGACGGCGACTGCCACCACCAGCATGACGTCGAAGCGCCGCGTCGTCAGGAAGCCGATCGCGCCCGGCGCGATCAGCATAGCGACGACGAGGATGATGCCGACCGCCTTGAGCGCGGCCACGATCGTCAGCGCCAGCAGCATCAGCAGGCCAACATTCAGCCACCGCACGGGAAGGCCGATCGCCCGCGCATGGGCGGCATCGAAGGCGACCAGCAGGAAGTCCCGGCGCAGGGCCAGCATGATCGCGATCGTCGGCACCGCGATGACGGCCGTCTCCGCCAGATCGGACCAGCTCACGCCGAGCATGTTGCCGAACAGGATATGGAGCAGGTGCTGGTCGCTCTCGACCTTGACGAACATCACCAGGCCGAGCGCGAACAGGCCGGAGAAGACGATGCCCATCACCGTGTCCTCCTTCACCCGGCTGTTTTCCTTGAGATAGCCGATGGCGAGCGAACAGCTCAGGCCGGCGACGAAGGCCCCCGCCGCCAGGGGCAGGCCCATAATCTGCGCCAGGACGATGCCGGGCAGCACCGCGTGGGACACCGCATCCCCCATCAGCGACCAGCCCTTCAGGATCAGGAAGCAGGACAGAACGGCACAGACCACGCCGACCAGCATGGCGGCGAGCAGGCCGCGCTGCATGAACTCATGCGCCAGCGGCGCGACGAGCCAGGCTTCGATCAGGCTCATGGCGTGAACCCTCTCCGAATGGGGCGATGCCGGCGCGAACCTGCTCCCTCCCCCCGCTTGCGGTGGGGAGGGTTGGGGTGGGGGGCAGTCCCGCTCGGCGCGACGATCAAGTACGGCGCTGCGGCTTTGCGCCCCCCCATCCCTAACCCTTCCCCACCGCAAGCGGGGGGAAGGGGACACCGTCGAGCATCCTGAGCACCACTCATGGCGCCGTCTCCGACACCGACCGGGCCGCCCGCGCCGCGGCGAGCCGTCCATGCTTCGGCGCAAAAACGAAGGCGGCGAGGAACAGCAGCGTCTGGAAGACGACGATCAGCCCGCCGGTGGATCCGTCGAGGAAGTAGCTGGCATAGGCGCCGGCCGCACTGGTGACGACGCCGAGCGCCACAGCGACACAGATCAGCCGGCCGAAGCGGTCGCAGAGCAGATAGGCGGTCGCTCCCGGCGTGATCACCATCGCGATCACCAGCACGGCCCCGACCGTCTGCAACGCGGCGACCGTGCAGGCACTGAGCAGCACGAAGAACAGAATCTTCAGCCGGGTCGGGGACAGACCGACGGCGCGCGCCTGGTTCTCGTCGAAGAAGACCAGCATCAGGTCACGCCAGCGCAGCATGAGCACGGCGAGCGAGACCGCGGCGATGATCGCGACCTGGACGACGTCCTCGTCCGCGATGCCGAGAATATTGCCGAGCACGATCGACTGCACGTCGACCGAGGTCGGGTTGATCGAGACGATCAGGAGCCCGACCGCGAAGAAGGTGGTGAAGACGACACCGATGACGGCGTCCTCGCGCAGTTGCGTCCGCAGCCGCACCAGCGCCATGGCGAGCGCCGCCAGCAGGCCCGAGAAGAAGGCGCCGGCCGCGTAAGGCACCTTCAGCAGATAGGCCAGCGCGACGCCCGGCACGATCGCATGGGCCAGCGCGTCGCCCATCAGCGACCAGCCCTTCAGCATCAGGAAGCAGGACAGGAAGGCGCAGACCCCGCCGACCAGCGCCGAGACCCAGATCGCCCGGAGCATGTACTGGTAGCCGAAGGGTTCCAGCAGAAGCGCGATCACGGCGCGCGATCCTTTGCAGTGTCGGCCGCCTCGCCGGTGGTCTGTCCGCCCGCGACGCGCTCGCTGTCGCGCTTGCCGTAGAGCACCAGCGGGCGCTCGTCGTCGGTGATGACGGTGACGCGCCGGTCGTCTTCATCGTCGTGCAGATCGGCGCCGCCCAGCCTGAAATGCCGCAACGCGCCGCCGAAAGCGCGCTGGAGATTGTCATGGGTGAAGGTCGTCGCGGTCGGCCCGGCCGCCAGCACCGTCTTGTTGATGATCACGACCTGGTCGCAGAAATCCGGGATCGAGCCGAGATTATGCGTCGAGACCAGCATCAGCCGGCCCTCGTCGCGCAATTCGCGCATCAATGCGACGATCGCTTCCTCGGTCTTGACGTCGACACCGGTGAAGGGCTCGTCGAGCAGGATGACCTGTCCGCCCTGGGCCAGCGCCCGCGCCAGGAAGACGCGCTTGCGCTGTCCGCCCGACAGTTCGCCGATCTGGCGCGTGCGGAACTCCAGCATATTGACGCGCGCGAGCGCCTGCTCGACCGCCTCGCGATCCGCCTGCCGCGCGATCCGCAGGAAGCCCATATGGCCGTAGCGGCCCATCATCACGACGTCCTCGACCAGGACGGGGAAGGTCCAGTCGACCTCCTCGGCCTGCGGCACATAGGCGACCAGCCCACGCTTCAGCGCCTGGCCCACCGGAAGCCCCGCGATTGAGACGGAGCCGACCGCGGGCTTGAGGAAGCCCATCAGCGTCTTGAACAACGTCGACTTGCCGGAGCCGTTGATGCCCACCAGCGCGCAGATCGTTCCCCCGCCAAGCCGGAAAGAGGCATCCCGCACGGCGGTGACACCATTGGTGTAGCGCACGGTCACACCCTCGACCGCAATCGAGGGCACAGGCAGCTCGGGGACAGCTGACTGCGCGCTCAATGGCCGAACCCTGCGGCGATGGTGCCGACCGTCGTCTCGAGCAGCCTGAGATAGGTCGGCACCGGCCCGTCGGAGGCAGACAGCGAATCGACATAGAGAACGCCGCCATAGCGGGCGCCGGTCTCGCGAGCGACCTGCTTGGCCGCCTTGTCGGAAATCGTGCTTTCGCTGAACACGGTCGGAATCTTGTTCTTGCGGACGAGGTCGATCAGCCGGCGCACCTGCTGCGGTGTTCCCTGCTGATCGGCGTTGATCGGCCAGAGATAGGCCTCGCGCCAGCCATAGTCACGGGCGAGATAGGAGAAGGCCCCCTCGCTGGTGACGAGCCAGCGCTGCGCCTCGGGCACCTTGTCGAGCCTCGCCCGCAGCGGGGCATCGACCGCCCGGATGCGCTCGGCATAGGCCTTCGCATTGGCGGCGTAGATCTCCGCCCGCGCCGGATCGGCCGCAGCCAGCGCCTTGCGGATGTTCTCGACATAGATCAGCGCGTTCTTGGTCGACATCCAGGCATGGGGGTTGGGCCGGCCCTGATAGGGCCCTTCCGTGATGCCCATCGGCTCGACGCCTTCGGTCACCACGGCGCTGCGGACATTCTTCACATTGTCGAAGAAGCGCTCGAACCAGCGCTCGAGATTGAGCCCGTTCCAGAGCACCAGATCGGCGGACTGCGCCTTCACCACGTCGAGCGGCGTCGGCTGGTAATCGTGGATCTCGGCGCCGGGCTTGGTGATCGACTCCACGATCGCCGCCTCGCCCGCGACGTTCTGGGCGATGTCCTGGATAACGGTGAAAGTGGTTACGACACGCAGTTTCCTGTCCTGCGCAAGGGCGCTGCCGGACGGGGCAACGAATGCGGCCGCCAGCAGCGCGGCCGCGCAGAGCAGAACGGATCGTCTCGTCGACATGGTCGGCTCCTCGGTCAGGGCGAGACACACGCTATTGCAACGCAATCGCATCTGTCAATGCAGTTGCAACACATTTGCAATAAGAAGCTTTTGCAGATGCGTCGCAGTCTTGCTATGCCGGCATCATGACGGGAGTCGAACAGCGCGTGGCCGGATTCGAGGGCCAGCTGCGGGATGCCGGGCTGCGGATGACGCAGCAGCGCCGGCTGATCCTGCGCGTGCTCGCGGAGGCCGACGACCACCCGGACGCCAAGGGCATCTTCACCCGCGCCTTCGCCGTTGATCCGACGCTTTCGCTCTCAACGGTTTATCGCACCATGAAGGTGCTGGAGACGCAAGGCGCGATCGAGCGCCACGCCTTCGAGGACGGCGTCTCGCGCTACGAACATGCCGATCAGGAGCATCACGACCACCTCATAGACGTCGAAAGCGGCGAGGTGATCGAGTTCTCTTCCGACGCGATCGAGGAGCTGCAGCGCCGCATCGCCGCCGAACTCGGCTACGAACTCGTCCGCCACCGGCTCGAGCTCTACGGTCGTAAGAAGCGGCCGGGCGCCCGGGGTAAGAAGGCCTAGAGAGCGTCATGGTCGGGCTTGACCCGACCCTCTCGGAAACCAGCGCTTTCCAGTCAGGAGATTCTAGGGTCGTCGCTTCGCTACGCCCGAGAATGACGGTCTGGTCTCAGACTCCGACCAGCGCCGACAGATCCGGCCCCACGGGCACGATCCCCGTCGGATTGATGGTGCGGTGGCTTTCGTAATAGTGCCGCTTGATGTGGCCGAAATCGATCGTCTCCGCGACGCCCTCCACCGCCAGCAGCCGCCGCAGATAGGCAGATAGCCGCGGATAGTCGGCGATGCGCCGGATGTTGCATTTGAAATGGCCGACATAGACGGCGTCGAAGCGGATCAGCGTGGTGAAGAGCCGCCAGTCGGCTTCGGTGACGGCGTCACCCGTGAGGAAGCGGCGGCCGTCGAGGCGCTCTTCCAGCCAGTCCAGCGTCTCGAACAGCGGGCCGACGGCTTCCTCGTAAGCCTCCTGCGTCGTCGCGAAGCCGGCCTTGTAGACCCCGTTGTTGACGGTGCCATAGATGCGCTCGTTCAGCTGATCGATTTCGCCGCGCAGCGCTTGCGGATAGTAGTCGCCGGGCTTGGCACCAACGCCGTCGAAGGCGCTGTTGAACATGCGGATGATTTCGGAGGATTCGTTGTTGACGATCGTCCCCTGCCGTTTGTCCCACAGCACGGGAACGGTGACGCGGCCGGTGTAGCGCGGATCGGCCCGCGTATAGACCTGGTGCAGGTAGCGCGACGTGCCGATCGGGTCCGGCACCACGCCCGGCCCCTCCGCGAAGGTCCAGCCCTGGTCGAGCATCAGCCAGTGCACGACGGAGACGTCGATCATCGCCTCCAGCCCCTTGAGCGCGCGAAAGATCAGCGCGCGATGCGCCCAGGGGCAGGCGAGCGAGACATAGAGATGATAGCGCCCGGGCTCGGCCTCGAAGCCGCCCTCGCCGCTCGGCCCGGGTGAGCCGTCGGCCGTGACCCAATTGCGGAAGGCGCTGTCCTGGCGCTGGAAACGCCCGCCGCTCTTGGCGGTGTCATACCACTGGTCGCGCCATTCTCCGTCGACGAGCAGGCCCATGCGCAATCTCCTCGGTTCCGTCAGAGCCGCTCCGGCCCGCTTCACAAACCCTGGAGGTCAGGCCTCGTTCCGCTGCCCGGATGCCGGCCCCGCCGGTGGCGCGCTCAGCTCTCGGCCCGCCAGGGATAGCTCCAGGTCTCCGTCAGGGTCTTGTCGCCGCTCCGGAGAAAGGCGCGCATCTCCGCCAACTGCCCCGGCTCGACGACAATGTCGATGAAGGCGCGGAAGCCGCTGGTCTTGGGGTTCGGCACGATGAAGGCACGATCGATCCGGCCATAGGCGATCGACGGCACGATCTCGACCTTCTCCGGCTGCTTCAGGTGATAGTCGAGGTCACCGCCCGCGAAATCGACGATGAAGCGCCGCGCGCCGGCATTGACCGGCTCGCCCGAACCCAGCGCCTTGGGCTTCGCCTGATAGGTGTTGATGATCCGCCCGCCCGGATGCAGGTCGCTGGAATCCATCATCGAGGTGAGCTTGTAGCCGAAGGAGAACTCGCGGCCGGGCTCCAGCGGCGTCTTCGGCGCCCAGAGCGCGACGATGTTGTCGTTGGTCTCGTCGGTCGTCGGGATCTCGATCAGCTCGACCACGCCCTCGCCCCAGTCGCCCTGCGGCTCGATCCAATAGGAGGGCCGCAGCTCGTAGTTCAGATCGAGGTCCTGATAATGCTCGAAGACACGGTCGCGCTGCATCAGGCCGAAGCCGCGGACATTGCGCTCGACGAAGGATGAGATGGCCTGCTGCCGCGGATTGCGCAGCGGCCGCCAGATCCACTCGCCCGTGCCGGAATGGATCATCAGCCCGTCGGAATCATGCAGCTCGGTCCGGAAATCGTCGTGGAAGCGGCGGTCGTTCTCGCCGGTGAAGAACATCGAGGTCAGCGGCGCCAGGCCGAGCTTGTCGATCGGCTTGCGCGGGAACAGCGTCGCCCCGACATCGACGACGGCGTCCACGTCCGGATAGATGTGGAAGCGATAGGCCCCGGTCACGGAGGGCGAATCCAGCAGCGCATAGACCGTGACCCGCTCGGCATTCGCCGCCGGCGCCTCGACCCAGAACTCCCGGAACATCGGGAATTCCTCGCCCGGCACGCCGGCGCCGATCGAGAGGCCGCGCGCTGACAGCCCATAGCGCTGCTCGCGGCCGAGCACGCGGAAATAGCTGGCGCCGATGAAGGAGATCAGCTCGTCGAAGATGCGCGGATCGTTGAGCGGGTAATGCAGGCGGAAGCCGGCGAAGCCGAGATTGACGGGCAGCGGCTTGTCGAAGCGCACCCGGCCATAGTCAAAAAGATTGGCCGCATAGGGCACCGGCGTCGCCACCCCGTCGCGCACGACATTGACCACGACCGGGCGCGTGAACAGGAAGCCGGGATGGAACATCTGCATCCGGAAGGGGCTGCCGTTCTGCGCGAGCAACGCCCGCTCCGGCCGGAAGCGGATGTCCCGCCAGGCATCGAAATCGAGCCGCGACAGCGGCTCCGGCAGCGTCGGCCCCGCATCATAGGGCACCGCCGCGATCTCGCGCGCCCGCTGCAGGACGTTCTCGAAGCCGAAGCGCGGTTGCGGCGGCTCGGCCGAAGCATCGCTCGGCGGGGCGGGCTGTTGCGCCAGAAGGGCCGAGGGCGCGGTCGAAAAACCGAGGGCGGCTGAAAGCCCCGCCAGGACGCGGCGGCGGTCGATCGTGGACATGACGGATCCGTGGTCTGGCGACCGCCGGATGACGGCCGCCGAAGGCTTGCACGCCCGTGACTTAGGCGAGGAAATGGGGCCGGTCTAGGGCCGGAAAGAACGGAGAATTCGCTCGCGCTACGCGATGGTCAGCGGCAGGTGCAGCGCCATCAGGTCGAAATCCCGGTCCTGATGGAGCAGGGCATGGCCGCGCTCGATGCAGAAGGTGGCGATCAGGAGATCAATCGTCTTGCGGATGGTCACTCCCCGCCCCCTCAGAAAGCGCGAATGCCGGGCGGCGGCCAGCGCGAGCGACACATCGACCATCGGCTCGACCCTGAAGCGGCGCATTGCCCACTCGAGACTTTCGGCGTGGCGCTCGTCGCGGGCGCCGCGCAGAACCTCCATTAGGACCAGATCGCCAACGATGATCCGCGTCGGCGACGGCATCCCTGACAGCGCGGCGACGGATGGACTGCTTTGCGCACGCAGCTGTGCGATCCAGACAGAGCTGTCGACCACGATCATGAGCGATGGTCGGCGGGCCTGTCCGTGCGCATCTCGTCGAGATCGCCCTCCCACCCCAGACCGCGCATATCGCTGATCACCTGGCGCAGTTCGGCGTTCTTGACGAGTCGGCGCAGCGCCTCCTCGACGGTCGCCTTCTTGGTCGGCAGCCCCGTCACCTCCATCGCCTCCTTGAGAAGAGCGTCGTCGATGTCGATATTCGTGCGCATCGCTGCCCCTCTGTGTATGAACCGGCAACACCATACACATCGACGATCTCGTCCGCAATTTTGACCCCGCACCCCAAAAAACCTCTTGTAGCGGGGGGCCATCATCCGTATATGCGCTTTACCCAATTCGCACGTGCCTGTGGCCGCGTGCCGGTCGGTGGGCATCCGGACAAGAGGCCGGACAGCCGCCAGGTGTTGGAGACGGATGGAGGGGGATGGATATCCCCTCAAATCACGCTCCCGGTTCCCTTCTCCGGGGAACTGTCACCGAACAGCGACTGGCAGCCGGAGGCGAAACCGGCGAACCCCGAATCTCCACGGGGGACGCAGCTTAAAGCAACGACGGAACGGGCTTTTTTTGGTCTCGCTGGTCCTCCAAAGACCAGCACCGAAGAGGCTTGTCCTTCATTGCCGGGCGTGCGGGGTCTCCCCAAGCGACGGTTACCAGGGTCCGGACGTTTCGTTCGGTGATGTGCGGCGTTTCCAACGCGTCGCCAATCGCCCGATCGAATCAAGCCGGCTTCATGTCGCATCGGCGCCGATTGCGCCGGAGGGAGTCGCGTCTCATGACCGAGCGCATCCGTGAGTTCCTTCGTACCCGCCGCGAGGATGGGCCCTGCGTCGTCATCGACCTCGATGTCGTGCGCGAGAACTATCATGCCTTCTCCCGGGCCCTTCCCGACACGCGCGTCTTCTACGCCGTAAAGGCGAATCCCGCGCCGGAGGTGCTGGCCCTGCTCGCCAAGCTCGGCTCCTGCTTCGATTGCGCCTCGGTCGTCGAGATCGAGCTCGCCCTCGCGGCCGGCGCGACGGCTGATCGCATCTCCTTCGGCAACACGATCAAGAAGGAGCGCGACGTCGCCCGCGCCATGGAGCTCGGCGTGCGCCTCTTCGCCGTCGACTGCACGGCCGAGGTCGAGAAGGTCGCCCGATCGGCCGGTACCACCGGCGCGAAGGATGTGCGCATCTTCTGCCGCATCCTCTGCGACGGCGCCGGCGCCGACTGGCCGCTCTCGCGCAAGTTCGGCTGCGTGCCCGAAATGGCCGCGGACGTGCTGGAGCACGGCCATCGCCTCGGCCTGGCCGCTTATGGGATCTCGTTCCATGTCGGCTCGCAGCAGGCGAATGTGAACGCCTGGGATTCCGCTCTGGCCTCGGCCTCGGCGGTGTTCAAGGAATGCGCCACCCGTGGGCTCTCGCTGTCGATGGTCAACCTCGGCGGCGGCTTCCCGGCGCGCTACCTGAAGCCGATCCCGGGCGTGCCGTCCTATGGCGATGCGATCTTCCAGGCGCTGTCGAAGCATTTCGGCAACCAGCTCCCGGAGACGATCATCGAGCCGGGTCGCGGCATGGTCGGCAATGCCGGCCTGATCGAGACCGAGGTCGTCCTGATCTCGAAGAAGGCCGCGGACGATCAGGTCGCCTGGGTCTATCTCGACATCGGCAAGTTCAACGGTCTCGCCGAGACCATGGACGAGGCGATCCGCTACCCGATCCGCAGCGCCCGTGACGGCGATGCGACGGTGCCCTGCATACTGGCCGGCCCGACCTGCGATTCGGTCGACGTCATGTACGAGAAGACGCCGTACATGCTGCCGTTCAGCCTCGAGATCGGCGACAAGCTGCTGATCGAGGGCACGGGCGCCTATACGACGACCTATTCGGCCGTCGCCTTCAACGGCTTCCCGCCGTTGAAGCAGTACGTCATCTGACGTGATCGGGGCGCGGCCTTAACCCGCGCCCCTCCACCATCGGGTCCGGCAAAGCGCCCTGCCGTCATCGGCAGGCCGCCCGCGGTTTCGGGCGGAGCGTCCGCGCGTCCAGAAGGAAGCGCGGCGGACGTGGCTCCCGCCGGACCCTCTTCCCCACATCCCTGTTGCTTGTGGCCGCGTTCGCGCGGCGCCGGGAAGGTCTGCTGCGCGCAGGCGCTCCGGCCGGAGGTGCGTCATGATCACGATCCGCGACGAAATCGCTGCCGATGTCCCCGCCCGCGAGGCGCTGCTCGACCGCTGCCTCGGCGAGCGCCGCACCGCCAAGTCGAGCGAGCGCCTCCGCGAGGGTCGTTTGCCGGCTGAAGGCCTGGCCTTGACCGCCGAGCGCGACGGCATCGTCGTGGCGACGGTGCGGCTCTGGCATGTCGAGGCCGGCGGCAAGGCCGCGCTCCTGCTCGGCCCGCTCGCGGTCGCGCCCGAGCTGCAAGGCGAAGGTCTCGGCCGCGCCATGATGCGGGAAGCGATCTGGCGCGCCGCCTGCCGCGGCCATGGCGCCGTGCTGCTCGTCGGAGACGCCGCCTATTACGAGCGCTTCGGCTTCTCGGGCGATCTCGCCCGCGATCTCGCCATGCCCGGCCCGGTCGAGCGCGAGCGCTTCCTCGGCCTCGAACTGCGCGACGGCGCGCTGGCGGGCGCGAGCGGCGTTCTCGTCGCCACCGGCCGTCCGACCGAGGCCTCGCCGGCCGCTGAGCCCGCGCGCCGCGCCGCCTGAGGATAAAGGTGGCGGCCACGGCGTTTCGCAGGGGCCGTCACGCATCCGTCATCGAAACGTAGCCGCTCCGTCGTCCCCGCCCGCCATGACCCCGCCCGAAGGGGAGGTCCATGGCGCAGGCGGTTCTGACAGCGGGCAAGACGAGGGACTGGAGCGCGCCGCGCTGGCGGCCGCGCCCTGCGACCCTGCTCGCCTTCGCGATGCTGGCGCCCTCGCTCTTGTTCCTGGCGCTCTTCACCTATTGGCCGGTCGTTCAGGTCCTCTGGCAGTCGCTGCACGGTCAGGCCCGCGTCGGCGGCCCGCAGACCTTCATCGGCGCGCAGAACTTCCTCAAGCTCTTCGCCGATCCCGCCTTCCGCAAGGCGCTCGGCAACAACCTCGTCTACGCGCTCGGGACGGTGATCCCGAGCCTCGTCCTGGCGCTGGGTTTCGCCATGGCGCTGGCGCGGTCGAGCCGGGTCAATGCGCTGTTCCGGGCCCTGTTCTTCCTGCCCGTGCTGATTCCCCTGGTCGCGGCAGCCTCGATCTTCCTGTTCCTGTTCCTGCCCAATGTCGGGCTGCTCGACTACCATCTCGCCAAGCTCGCCCTCTCCGGCCCCAACTGGCTCGGCGATCCCGATGTCGCGCTCTGGTCGATCATGGCGCTGACGATCTGGAAGAACGCCGGCTACTATATGCTGTTCTTCCTCGCCGGGCTGCAGGCCGTGCCGGCCGACGCCTATGAGGCCGCGATCCTGGACGGTGCCGGCCCCTGGCAGCGCCTGCGCTACGTCACCCTGCCCTATCTCAAGCCGACCATCGGCTTCGTGCTGGTCATCGGCCTGCTCAACGTCGTCACGCAGGTCGACCATGTCTTCGTGCTGACCAAGGGCGGCCCGTCCGACTCCACCAATCTGCTGCTGTTCTATGTCTACCAGCAGGCGGTCGAGAACTACGACGCCGGCCGCGCCGCCGCCGGCACGCTGGTGATGCTGGCGCTGCTGCTCGTCGTCACCGCCTCCTCGCTGCGCACGCTCGAACGCTCCTTCGGGGAGAAGGAGCCATGAGCGCCGCGAGCATGAGCCACGCCAGCACCGGCGTTTCGACCGGCGAGATCACGCCGAAGCTCGGCTATGCCGCGACGCTGCTGATCGCGGCGCTCTGGATGGTGCCCTTCCTCTGGATGCTGGTCGCGGCCTTCAATCCGGAAAGCGTCGGCGCCGGCATGGCGTCGCTGGTGCCGTCCTACATCCCGACGCTGGCCAACTTCCGCGAGGCCTGGGCCTCGGCCGATTTCCCGCGCTACGGCCTGAACACGGCGATCATCAGCCTCGGCATCCTCGCCGTGCAGATCGTGACCATCACGCTCGCCGGCTACGCCTTCGCAAGGCTCGAATTTCCCGGCCGCACCGTCTGCTTCTATCTCTTCCTGCTCCAGCTCATGCTGGCGCCGGTCGTGCTGATCGTCCCCAATCTGACGACGATCGCGCAGCTCGGCCTCTATGACAGCCTGCTCGGCGTGATGGCGCCGTATTTCGCCTCGGCCTTCGGTACCTTCCTGATGCGCCAGGCCTTCCGGGCGATCCCGCGCGAACTCGAGGACGCCGCCCTGATCGACGGCGCCAGCGTCTTCCAACGCATCGGCTTCATCTATCTGCCGCTGGCGAAGCCCTCGCTCGTCGCCTTCTCGATCGTCTCCGTCACCGCCCACTGGAACGAGTTCCTCTGGCCGCTGATGGTGATCAACTCGCCGGACTTACGCCCGCTCACCGTCGGTCTCGCCTCCTTCACCCGCGGGGCGGAGGGCGCACAGGCCTGGGGCGTCATCGCGGCGGGGACGCTCCTGGTCAGCGCGCCGCTGCTGATCGCCTTCGCGCTGTTCCAGCGCGCCTTCGTCAACTCCTTCGTCTCCTCAGGCATCAAGTAAGGGAAGCCACCATGACAACCACCAGACGCAACGTCCTCGCCGGCGCCGCGCTCGCCGCGAGCTTCGCGCTCTCGCCGGCCTTCGCCCAGGCGCCGACCGAGATCGAACTGTTCTTCCCCGTCCCCGTCGACGGCCAGCTCGCCCGCGACATGGCCGCGATGATCAAGGAGTTCAACGAGAAGAACCCCTCGATCAAGGCGACCCCGGTCTACACCGGCTCCTATGACGAGACCTTGATCAAGACCCGCGCCGCGATGAAGGCCGGCAAGCCGCCGGCGGCCGTCATCATGTCCGCGAACTTCCTGCTCGACCTCAAGATCGAGGGCGAGATCCAGCCGATGGACGGCCTGATCAAGGCCGACGGCAAGACCAACGACCAGTTCATGGGCCAGTTCTTCGACGCGCTGCACGGCAACGCCGTCCTCGACCGGCAGGTCTACGGCGTGCCCTTCCACAACTCGACGCCGCTGCTCTACGTCAACACCGACCATCTCAAGGAAGCCGGCCTCGATCCCGACAAGCTGCCGACGAACTGGGAAGAGCTGGTCACCACCGCCAAGAAGCTGACCAAGCGCGAGGGAGACCGCGTCACCCGCTGGGGCATGATGATGCCGTCGAACTACGACTACGGCGGCTGGATCCTGCAGGCCCTGACCCATTCCAATGGCGGCCAGTGGTTCAATGTCGATTACGGCGGCGAGGTCTATTACGACACCCCCTCCATGCTCGGCGCCCTGACCTTCTGGTCCGACCTCATCGCCAAGCACAAGGTGCATCCGGCCGGCGTGCAGGCGGGCGGCGCCGTCTCCTCGGCCTTCCTCTCCGGCCAGGCCTCGATGATGCTGCTCTCGACCGGCTCGCTGACCCATATCCGCAACAACGCGAAGTTCCCCTACAAGGTCGCTTTCGTGCCGAAGAACGTGAAGAACGAGGTTCCGATCGGCGGCGCCTCGCTGGTGATTCCGACCGGCGTCGAGGGCGAGCGCCGCAAGGCCGCCTGGACGCTGATCAACTGGATGACGAGCCCTGAGAAGTCCGGCTGGTGGAGCCGCGCCACCGGCTACTTCGCCCCCAACAAGGCCGCCTATGACCTGCCGGAAATGAAGGAGTTCCTCGCCAAGAACCCCGACGCCGGCATCGCCGTGAGCCAGCTCGCCGTCGCCAAGCCGTGGTTCGCCACCTACAAGACCGTCCCCGTCCGCAAGGCGATCGAGGACGAGCTGGCCGCCGTGCTCTCGGGCAAGAAGCAGCCGAAGGAGGCCCTCGTCGCCGCGCAGAAGGGCGCCGACGAGATCATGCGCCCTTACGTCGAGCAGACCGCGCTGAAGCTGCCGACGAACTGAACGCTTGTTCGACGTCATGCCCGGCCTCGAGCCGGGGATGACCCTCATCACCGCCTTCTACCGTCATGGTCGGGCTTGTCCCGACCATCCACGTCTTTCCTCCTCGCCGTCGCAAGACGGGGATGCTCGCCACGAGGGCGAGCATGACGGGGAGGTCGCATCCGGACACCGCCATGCTCATCGCCCAGATCACCGACCTGCATATCCGCCCGCGCGGCAAGCCCGCCTATCGCGTCTCCGAGACCAATGCGCTGAGCGAGCGCGCGCTCGATGTCGTCGCCCGGCTCTCGCCCCGGCCCGATCTGCTGGTCATCACCGGCGATCTCACCGATTGCGGGCTGGCCGAGGAATGTGCGCTGCTGCGCACCATGCTCGACGGGCTCGGCATCCCGGTTCTGCTCGTGCCCGGCAACCATGACCGCCGCGAGACGTTGACCGCGGGTCTTTCGCTCGATTCCCGCCAGGTTCTCGACGGCGGGTTCGTCCAGTTCGTCGCCGATTATGGCCCAATGCGCCTGATCGGCCTCGACACGCTGCTGCCTGGCAAGAGCGCCGGCGCGCTCTGCGCGACGCGGCTCGCATTCCTCGAAAAGGCTCTGACGGAAGCCGACGGCAAGCCGGTCGCGATCTTCATGCACCACCCGCCCTTCGACTGCGGCATCCGCCACATGGATGCGATCCGCCTCCTCGACGGCGCGCAGGAGTTCGCGGCGATCGTCGCGCGTCATCCCAATATCGAGCGCATTCTCTGCGGCCACCACCACCGGCCGATCGTGACGCGCTTTGCCGGCACGATCGCGCAGATCGCGCCGAGCGTGACCCACGCCGTCACGCTCGACCTCTCGGAGGCGAGCCCCTCGACCTTCCACATGGAGCCGCCGGCCTATCTGCTCCATTCCTTCCGCGAGGGCGCCGGCTTCGTCACGCACACGGCCTTCGTCGAACGCTCGCCCGGCCCCTACCCCTTCGTTCTCGACGCCGACTATCCCGGCAGCCACTAGACGTCACGAGGGCGCAGCGGCGACCGCTTGTGCGGTTGATGTTTGACTTGGGGGACGCTTCCCCCCTAGGAGCCGGGGTGGCTCCGCGCGGCCACCCCCAACACCGCTGATCCCAAGGAGACAACCCGAGAATGAGCACCTGGCCCGTCTATGGAGAGATCACCGGCCCGATCGTGATGATCGGCTTCGGTTCGATCGGCCGCGGGACGCTGCCGCTGATCGAACGGCACCTGAAGTTCGACAAGAGCCGCTTCGTCGTCATCGCGCCCGACGACCAGAACCGCCACCTCCTCGACGAGCGGGGCATCCGCTTCATCCACGAAGCCGTGACGCTCGAGAACTACAAGACCATGCTCTCGCCGTTGCTGACGGCCGGCGGCGGGCAGGGCTTCTGCGTGAACCTCTCCTGCGACACCGGCTCGCGCGACATCATGGAGCTCTGCTCCAGCCTCGGCGCGCTCTATATCGACACGGTCAACGAGCCCTGGCTCGGCTTCTATTTCGACGAGACCAAGGGCCCGGGCGAGCGCTCGAACTATGCGCTGCGCGAGATGACGCTCGCCGCCAAGCGCGCCCGCCCGCCCGGTTCGACGACCGCCGTCTCCTGCTGCGGCGCCAATCCCGGCATGGCCTCCTGGCTCGCCAAGAAGGGCCTGCTGAACATCGCCGCCGACATGCGCCTGAACGTGCCGCAGCCGACCACCCGCGAGGAGTGGGCCGCGTTGATGCAGCGCGTCGGCGTCAAGGGCATCCACATCGCGGAGCGAGACACGCAGCGCTCGAAGAACCCCAAGCCACCGGGCGTGTTCGTCAACACCTGGTCGGTCGAGGGCTTCATCTCGGAGGGCGTCCAGCCGGCCGAACTCGGCTGGGGCACCCATGAGAAGTGGATGCCGGAGAACGCCCGCACCCACGAGACCGGCTCGCAGGCGGCGATCTACCTGATGCAGCCGGGCGCCGCGACCAAGGTCCGCAGCTGGTGCCCGACGCCGGGTCCCCAGCACGGCTTCCTCGTGACGCATAACGAGTCGATCTCGATCGCTGACTATTTCACGGTGCGCGACGAGACCGGCAAGGCGATCTATCGGCCGACCTGCCATTACGCCTACCACCCCGCCAATGACGCGGTGCTCTCCCTGCACGAAATGTTCGGCAATGCCGGCCGCCCGCAGGAGGAGCATCACATCCTCGACGAGGAGGAGGTCATCGACGGCATCGATGAACTGGGCGTGCTGCTCTACGGCCATGAGAAGGGCGCCTACTGGTTCGGCTCGCAGCTCTCCACAGAAGAGACCCGCAAGCTCGCCCCCTACCAGACGGCGACCGGGCTGCAGGTCACCTCGGCCGTGCTCGCCGGCATGGTCTGGGCGCTGGAGAATCCGAACGCCGGCATCGTCGAGGTCGAGGAGATGGATCTCGACCGCTGCCTCGAGATCCAGATGCCCTATCTCGGCCCGGTCAACGGCTACTATACCGACTGGACCCCGCTCGATGGCCGCCCAGGCCTCTTCCCGGAAGACATCGACGAGAGCGATCCCTGGCAGTTCCGGAACATTCTGGTTCGCTGAGAGCATCCGACGCCGTCATGGTCGCCCTTGTGGCGACCATCCACGTCTTCGCTGGTCGAGGGCGGCGGTCAAGACGTGGATGCTCGGGACAAGCCCGAGCATGACGGCAAGGGCCTCGCCCGTCACTTCGGCCTTTGTACCCTAACCCCCGCCAGCAGCGCCCCGCCGGTGAGGAAGAACAGGATCAGCACGGCCAGCCCAGCCCGCTGGCTGGCGAACACCGTGGTCGCCAGCGCCACCAGCGTCGGCCCCAGGAACGACGTCACCTTCCCCGACAGGGCAAACAGCCCGAAGAACTCGCCGACGCGCTCCGGCGGCGCGAGCCGCGCCATCAGGCTGCGCGAGGAGGCCTGCAGCGGCCCCGCGACGAGTCCGATCAGAAGCCCTAAGCCTAGATAGACCTTCTCCGGCAGCGAGCCGAACAGCCCGTCGCCGGACGTCGCCGGCGCCGCCTCGATCACGAACAGGATCCGATCGGGCGCCAGCGACAGGATGCCGACACAAGCCAGCAGCAGGCAGGCGATCGAGCCCAGCACCACCGTCTTGCCGCCGATCGCGTCATCGACCCGGCCGCCGATCCAGGCGCCGAACGTGCCCGTCACCGTCAGCAGGATGCCGAACACGCCGATCTCGATCGTCTGCCAGCCGAAGACGCCTGCGGCATAGATGCCCCCGAAGGCGAAAAGCGCCACGAGAGCATCCTGATAGACCATGTTTGCGAGCAGGAAGCGCCCGAGCGAGGGCAGCCGCGGCAGCTCGCGCAGGGTCGCCATCAGCCGCCCGACGCCGCCTTCCGCCGCTTCGCGCAGGCTCAGCCCCGAGCGCACCGTGTCGGGCGTGAACAGGAACATCGGCGCGACGAAGACGATGAACCACAGCGCCGTCAGCGGCCCGGAGAAACGGTCCCCCTCGCGCGCGGCGGCATCCAGCCCGAGGATCGGCGCCAGCCCGGCCAGCGTCTTGCCGGTGAGCGGATCGGCCGCGAGCAGCGCCAGCGTGAGCCCGAGCGAGATCAGCCCGCCGAGATAGCCGATCGCCCAGCCGGTGCCCGAGAGCCAGCCCAGCCGCTCCGGCGGCACCAGCCGCGTCATCATCGCATTGTTGAAGGTGGTCGCGAACTCGGCCCCGATCGTCGCCAGCACGAAGCCCGTCAGCGCGATCGGCACCGCCCAGGGCGATCCCGGCACCGCGAACCAGAGCGCGCCCGAGCCCAGCACCAGCATCGCGCCGAACACCGCGATCCAGGGCTTGCGCGGCCCGGTCCGGTCGGCGATGCCGCCGAGCAGCGGCGAGAGCAGCGCGATGCACAGGCCGGCGAAGCCCGTGGCATAGCCCCACAGCGCCTGCCCCTGCGCCGGATCGGCGGCGAGCGCCGCGGCGAAGAAGGGCGCGAAGACGAAGGTTGTGATCAGCGTGAAGAAGGGCTGCGCCGCCCAGTCGAAGAACAGCCAGGCTGTGACGGCTCGGCGGGGGGGATAATGGGCGGGTGCTATGGCCGCCGTCTCGATGACCGCGTTCATCGACACCACCAACCGTTGGAGGCTTCAGCACCCGAGCCCAACAGCGCCGTCATCCCGGACGCAGCGCAGCGGAGATCCGGGATCCATTCCAGAACGCTGGTTTTGGGAAGCTCAGGAATGGGTCCCGGGTCTCCCTTGGGTCGCCCGGAATGACGGCGAGGACAGGGAAACCGGGAGACGTTCACTGCAGCGTCGTCTCGGGATCGCCGCCGCTGCGGGCCAGCTCGATCTCGGTGATCGCGACCAGCACCTCGGCCCGCTCCTTCAGGGTCGGCGCCTCCAGCAGGGCCTGCTTCTCGCGCGGACCGAAGGGGCACATCATCGAGAGCGCGTTGACCAGCGCCTCATTGGGGGCCTCGTTGACGCCCTTCCAGTCGATCTTGAGTTCGCTCGCCTTGGCGAAGGCCCGCAGCGCCTTGAGCAGCGCGTTGCGGTCGACCGCATCCTCGCCGGCGCGCGCCGTGAAGTCGATCAGATAGTCGTCATAGCCGACGCGGCACTGGCGGTAAGGCGTCGTCACCGGCAGCTCCTCGGCGATGCGGAAGCGCGCGATGCCCGTCAGTGTCAGGATGTAACGGTCGTCGCCGGTCTCGGCGAACTGTGTGATGCGCCCAAGGCAGCCGACCTGCAGCAGCGGCGGCGTCGCCGCCTGCCGGCCGCTCTCCGGCTCCGGCTGGACGATGCCGACGACGCGATGGGTGCGGATCGCATCGTCGATCATCGCGATGTAGCGCGGCTCGAAGATGTTCAGCGGCATCTGCCCCCGCGGCAGCAAAAGTGCGCCGCCGAGCGGGAAGACCGGCACCACGGCCGGGCAATCTTCCGGTCCCTTGTAGACGGCGTTCATGCCCATCGGCCGCTCCTCGCGTTCAGGAGAACAACAGGGTGGAGAGCTTGCGCCGCCCCGCCATGCTGTGCTCGTCCATCGGACCCCAGGCCTCGAAGAACTGCAGCAGCTGCTTGCGCGCGCCGTCCTCGTTCCAGGCCCTGTCGGCCTTGATGATGGCGATCAGATGATCGACCGCCTCCTCGCGCCGGTCGCGCGCATTCAGCGCCAGCGCTAGGTCGAAACGGGCCTGATGGTCCTTCGGATTGGCGGCGACCTTCGCCTCCAGCTCGGCCGTGTCGCCGAGCGAGGCGGCCTGCTGTGCCAGCTCGATGGCCGCGCGCACGGCCGCGACCGCGGGATCGGCGGCCTTCGCCTCGGGCACCATGCCGAGGATGCCCGTCGCCCCCTCGAGATCGCCGAGATCGAGATGCAGCTTCGCCAGCCCTGCGATCGCCGCGATGTTGTCGGGCTCGAGCTCCAGCACATGGGCGTAGAGTTCGCTGGCGCCGGCCGCGTCGCCGGCCTCGGTCGCGGCCTTCGCCGCCGCGATCAGCTCCTCGGTCTGGCCGGGCCCCATCGCGCCGACGAGCTTCTCGATGAAGGCCTTCACCTGGCTCTCGGGCTGGGCGCCCATGAAGCCGTCGATCGGCTGTCCCTGCTTGAAGGCGATGACGGCAGGAATTGACTGGATACCGAGCTGGCCCGGGATCTCCGGGTACTCGTCGATGTTCATCTTGACGAGGCGCACCTTGCCGCGCGCCGCCTTGACGACCTTCTCGATCACCGGCGTGAGCTGCTTGCAGGGCCCGCACCAGGGCGCCCAGAAATCGACCAGAACCGGCTGCTTCATCGACTCCGCGATGACGTCCTGCCGGAAGCCCTGGGTGCTCGTGTCCTTGATCAGGCCGGGTTGCTCGGCCGCATCGCCATTGACCAGCATGGGTCGTCCTTCATCGCACGCAGATCGGAAAAGGGGTGGTCCGGCCGCGCCCGCAGCCAGCCCATAGATGGGGAGGATCAGTCGTTCTGTCCATCGGCGGGAACCGGCAAATCGACGATCATCGGATCGTGGCCGGTCTCGCGCAGGAAGGCCAGCAGATCGTCCAGCGCGAGCCGCAGCGTCGCGGTGTTGATCAGCGGGTGGAAGTTCACCGGCTCGCCCGTGGCGAGGTTCCGGTCGAGCACCATCGTGACCGCGCCCTCGCGGTCGTTGATGACGGCGAGCGCAGTGACCGAGCCCGGCGTCACGCCGAGCCTGTCCATCAGCACCTCCGCCGAGCAGAAGGAGAGCCGCCCGCTCGCGCCGATCGTCTCGTGCAGGCGCTTGAGATCGATGCGCGCATTCTCGCGGGCCGAGACCAGGAAGAGCCGGCCCTTCTTGTCTTTCACGAACAGGTTCTTCGAATGCAACCCCGGCAGCGTGCCGCGCAGGGCCTGCGATTCGGCCACCGTGAAGACCGCCTCGTGATCGACGCGGACATAGGGGATCCCGCGCTCGTCCAGATGCGCGCAGAGCTGCTCGGGAGTCAGGGGTGTGGCGGGGATGGTCGGCGACATGGAGCGGCGGGTCCGGCCTCGAAACAGCGTTGGCGGGCTGCGTAACCCGCCGCAACCGCCACCACAAGCGCGCGGCGAAGGCCGAAATCGGGTCATCTCGGGGCCATCCCGAAAAAGATGACGAGGCTGCAACAAGGCGCTTGCACTGCGCGCCGCTTTGGGGCAATAAGCCGGCCTCCGCGGCGGAAACGCCGCGCCGATGTCCTGATGCGGGAGTAGCTCAGGGGTAGAGCACAACCTTGCCAAGGTTGGGGTCGAGGGTTCGAATCCCTTCTCCCGCTCCAGGACATGCAGCCTTCGAGACTGTCGCAAGCGTCGGGCTTCCCGGCGCTTTTTGCGTTTTGGGGCCCGCGACGGTCTCCGACCCAGGCGGCAAAGCGCCCGGTGTCGCCCCCGCAGCGCCTTCAGCTCAGGCCGAGTTGCGCCTGACGCAGCGTGGCACTGAGGGCGGCGGTGGAATAGGGCTTGCGGACGACCGGCGCCGGGTGGTCGCTGATCGGCAGGCGCGAGCCGTCATCATAGCCCGTCGCGAAAATGAAGGGGCGCCGCGCTGCCACCAGCCGGCGGGCCACGGGCTCCGAGGTCTCCGCCCCGAGATTGACGTCGAGCACGGCGATATCCGGCAGCCCGTGCTCGAGCAGGCTCATCGCCTCGGCAACGCTGGCGCAGATCGAGACGCTCGCTGCGCCCATCGACAGCAGCATCTCCTCGACATCCATGGCGATCAGGAACTGGTCCTCCAGCAGCAGCACGGACTTCCCCTCAACCGGCGAAGGCCCGTTCTCCGGCATCCCCACGGGTGCCGATGGCTCGGAGGTTGCAGCCGCGTCCGGCCACGACAGGAAGGCGGCCGGAATGCTCAGCCATGCCACCACGCCCGTCGGCTCGAAGCTGATGTCGCTGCGTCCGCCGAGATCGAAGGGAATGCTGCGGGAGACGAGCGCGCTGCCGAAACCGGTCCGTTGGGGAGCGGCGACGCGCGGACCGCCGCTCTCGCGCCAGCTGATCTCGCAGTCGCCGGTCGCCGAGCGCGCCCAATCGACCGAAAGTCGCCCGCTCTCGCGCGACAAGGCGCCATATTTCGCGGCGTTGGTCGCGAGTTCGTGGATGACGAGGGCCAACACCGAAAAGGCGCGCGGCTCGAGGGCCGCCGGCGGCCCTGCGATCGCGATGCGCTGGCCATTGCCGAGATAAGGCGCGAGTTCGGCCTCGAACAGCTCCCGCAGCGCCCCGCCGCCCGCGCCGAGCGTCGCCTGGTCATGGGCGAGCGAGAGCGCGTCGATGCGGCCCTGGATGGTCTGCACATAAGCGCGGATCGCCGTCTCGTCCTGCACCGGATAGGAGACGATCGAGCGGATCACCGAGAGGATGTTCTTGACCCGGTGGTTGAGCTCCTGATTCAGCATCTTCTGGCGCGCTTCGGTCTTGCCGCGCTCTTCCGACAGCAACTCGCCCTGGCGCAGCACCACCTCGATCAGCGCACCCCGCGCCGATTCGGCGAGATCCCGCTCCACCTGCGTCCAGGGCAGCGAGCGGTTCTCGACCGTCTGCTTCCAGACGGCGAAGCTCTGCCGCGGCGTCAGCCGGTCGCCGAGCGGGCCGGAGCTGTAGGTCTTGTTGGGATCGCCGCCCCATTCGACCGTCTGCACCAGTTCGCGCCGGAACAGCAGCAGATAGTCCCGCGGCAGCTGCGAGAGCGGGATCGCCAGCACCCCGGCCGCCTCAGTGGCGAAGGCGCGCGCGGCCGGCACCTCCTCCGACAGGCAATCCGTCGCATGGACGGCGCCCGGCGAAACCTGGCCGAGAAAGGCCACCAAGGGCGGTATTGCCTCGGCCGGCGGGACCCGGCCCCAGGACGACCACGCACCGTCGAGCATCAGGCCGACGCCGTCGCAGGCGACGAGCTGCGGGAAGGACGAGAGATGCCCGCGCAGGAAAGCCGCGATGTCGGTGGTATGGACGGAGGAGGCGAGCAGATCCTTGAGGAAGCGCCGGGCGCGGTCTCCCGCCTCCAGTTTCTGCTTCTGGGTCAGGGACCCGAGCTGCAGCGCGAAGAACTCTCCGAAGATCTCGGCGGCGATCCGCTGATTCATCGACATTGCGCGCGGCGTGTAATGATGGCAGGCGATCAGACCCCAGAGCGCGCCGTCGACGATGATCGAGACCGACATGGAGGCCGCGACGCCCATGTTGCGCAGATACTCGCAGTGGATCGGCGAAACGCTCCGCAGATGGGAATAGGTCATGTCGAGCGGCTGCCCGGACTCGTCGAGCACGGGCTCGATCGGATGGCGGGCACCGCTCGCATCCGACACCAGACGGATCGGGTTCAGCAGATAGAGCTGGCGGGCCTGCTGGGGGATGTCGCTGGCGGGGAAATGCTGGCCGCGGAAGCTCTCGAGGTCGCCGCGCTTGGCCTCGCTGACGACCTTGCCCGAGCCGTCGGCGGCAAACTGGTAGACCATGACCCGGTCGTACTGCAGGATCGCGCGCAACAGCCGGGCCGCGCTCTCGATCAGCTCACGCGGCGTCCGGACATGGCTGAGCCGGCCGACCAGTGTCCGTGCGAATTCCAGCGGCGAGGCCGGACCGTCCGGCGTCGACAACTCGCATTCGACGATGGCGTTGCCCTTGAAGCGGTGCACGCTGATGTCGAAGGTCCGCCCCGTGGTCGGCAGCGTCAGGCGCGGCATCAGCCCCGGCCGCGACGGCTGTCCCGAGCGGGACAGGGCGTTGCGCAACTCGTGGACCGGCGTCCCGCCCAGAACCTCCTCGAGCTTCCGCCCCACCAGATTCTGTTCCGGCAGGCCCAGAAAGGCCGCGGCATTGGCGGACTGGCGCCGGATGACCACCGCGCCCTCGTCGCAGACCAGCAGGCAGCCATGCGTCTGGATGCTACCCGGAACATGGATCGGCTCGCGGTCGCAATTCGTCAGATCGACGGTCGCCATCTCAGGAAAATCCGTTGCCCTTCATGGCCGCCGCAGCATGGTCGAAAGCGGCGGCCGCCGCCTCGATCGCGACCGCCTGATCGACCCCCGAAAGGCCATCGATGATCCCGACGAAGCTCTGCCAGTTGGAGAGACCGCCGGCCTGCGCGGCGAGATGGCGCGCACCATGGGCCCCGTCGAAGCCGAGGCGCCCGGCCATCTTCACGATCAGGCGGGCACCCAGCGACGAGCCTTCCTGCACGTAGGCGACGCCGATCAGGCTGGAGATGTCTTTTGACAGGTCGAGCGGCCGGATGTCGGGCAGCGCCAGTCCGAGATCGGCGAGATCCCGCCGCATCAACGGCAGCAGCACCGCCGGCCGCCATGCGCCGAAAGCCGCCGGCCAGATGGCTCCGGCGAGATAGGCCTCGACCGCACCGCGATGGGCATAGGAGGCGCGCAGGAATGCCGCATAGCGCGCTTCGCTGTCGATGGGGCCGACGAGCCGGTCGAGCCGCTCATGCGCGGGCCGCGTCCGGTCGCGCAGCAGAAAGCGGAAGGAGGAGGCGGGCATGGGGCGGAACGGGTCGTGCGAAGGCCTTCAGAAATGCCGGCTCGCCGACCGGGATCGGAGAGAGGACGGCAGGGCGGCCAGCCGCACCTGCTACCCCTCAGAAATGCCTCACCTTTGGTAAAGTTCCAAACGCCCTGTGGCTCAGAGAACCGAGGACATGCCCCCGTCGACATAGATGATCTGGCCGTTGACATAGTTCGAGGCGGGCGAGGCTAGGAACACCGCCGTGCCAATCAGCTCGTCCGGCTTGCCCCAGCGGCGCGCCGGCGTGCGGCCCCTGACCCAGGCATCGAAGCTCGGATTGTCGATCAGCGCCTGGTTCATGTCGGTGATCATGTAGCCCGGCCCGATCGCATTGGCCTGGATGCCGGCCTCGGCCCATTCCGCCGCCATGGCCCGCGTCAGCATCTTGATGCCGCCCTTGGCGACCGTGTAGGGCGCCACCGTCGCCCGCGCGAGCTCGCTGGTCAGCGAGCCGATATTGATCACCTTGCCATGGCCGCGCGCGATCATGCGCCTGGCCGCCTCGCGGCCGATCATGAAGGCCGAGGTCAGGTTGGTGTCGATCACGCGCTGCCAGTCGGCGGTGGCGAGCTCGACCATCGGCTTGCGGAACTGGATGCCGGCATTGTTGACGAGGATGTCGACCGCGATGCCCGCAGCGTCGAAGGTGTCGAAGGCCCGGACGATCTGCGCCTCGTCCGTGACGTCGAACGCGGCCGGCTCGGCCGCGTGTCCCGCCGCCTGGAACTGGGACACCGTCTCGGCGACGCGCAGCGGATCGGTGCCGTTGATCAGGATGCGCGCACCGGCGACCGCCAGCCCTTCCGCCATGGCCCGGCCGAGCCCGCGCGAGGAGCCGGTGACGAGGGCGGTCTTGCCCGAGAGGTCGAAGAGGGGATTGGTCATGTCACATCCTCACAGGCTGGAGCGGCGGACGGTCAGGTCCGTGCGCTCGAAGACGGCCGGCAGCAGCTCGACGCCGAGGCCGGGGCCTTCCATCGGCAGGACATAGCCGTTCTCGATCGTTGGCATCGTCGTGACCAGCTCCTTGTACCAGCCGGTGTAGAAGGCGCGCACCGATTCCTGGATCAGCGTGTTGGGCTGGCTGAAGGAGGCGTGGATCGCCGCGATGAACCCGACCGGGCCGATGCAGTCATGCGGCGCGAAGGGGCGGTGATAGGTGTCGGCCATCGCCGCGATCTTGCGGCCTTCGGTCAGTCCGCCGGTCCAGCACAGGTCCGCCATCACGATGTGCATCGCGTCGCGGTCGAGCATGTCCTTGTAGGGGAAGCGCGAGCCCAGCGTTTCGCTGGCGCAGACCGAGACGGTCGTCGCGCGGGCAAACTCCGCCAGCGCCTGCGGCGAGTTCATCCGGATCGGATCCTCGTACCAGGTCGGTTCGTACTGCTCGAGCGCACGGGCGATCTTGATCGCCGTCGGCAGGTTCCAGAGCGAGTGCAACTCGACCATGATCTCGATCTTGTCGCCGACCGCCTTGCGGATCTTCTCAAAGGGTTCACAGGCCTTGCGCATCTGCTCGGGCGTGATGAACAGCCCGTGGTTCTCGATCGCGGCCGGGTCGAAGGGCCAGATCTTCATCGCCGTGATGCCGCTCTCTAGCAGGCTCTCGGCCACCGCATCGGCGCGGTTCATGAAGCCATGGAGGTCTTCATAGGGGCCCTCGCTCAGCCCGAGATTCCAGGTCGAGACCGGCTTGATGTTGTGCGAGCGGACATATCCATAGCCGGCACAGGTGTTGTAGATTCGCTGCCTGTCACGGCACAGCCCGCCTAGCATCTGGTGAACCGGCTGGCCGCAGAGCTTGCCGAAGATGTCCCACAGCGCGATGTCGACCGCCGAGGTCGCCCGCGACTCGACGCCCGTCGAGGCCTGCGCCATCGGCAGGTTCGTCATCTCCCGGTGCAGCGCCTCGATGTGGAGCGGGTCCTTGCCGAGCAGCCGCATGGCGAGCGTATCGTGCAGATGGCTTTCGACGGCGCCCGCGCCATAGAAGGTCTCGCCCAGGCCGATGATGCCGGCATCCGTATGGACGCGCACCCACAGCACATTGGCGAACTCCTCCGTCCGCAGCGTCTCGATGGCGGTGATCTTCAAGGCCTGCCTCCCTGGCGGCGGACGCTCTTCCGCGGCACGAACCGCTGAGCATCGTTGATGAGTGCCAGCCGGCCGCAGCCGTCCGACGAGACGGCCACGACGGCACCGCGAGACCATAGGGCCGCTTGTAAAATATCACAATATGTTTAGGCTCTGCCTGATCGGGGTCGCCCAACGAGCTTCGTCGGAGGAAAACAGATGGCGCAGGGCGCAGGCCGGCCGACCTTGGTGGATGCGGACGATGCGGCCCCCGCGCGGCGCAATCGCGTCAACCTGTTCGAGCTGGCCTACCAGCGCCTCGAGGAGATGCTGGTGCGTTGCGAACTGGCCCCCGGCCGCTTCCTCGCGATGCAGGACCTGCAGGCGATGACCGGATTCGGTCGCACGCCCGTCCACCACGCCGTCAACCGTCTCGCCGCCGATACGCTCATCATCGTCCGCCCGCGCCACGGTTTGCAGATCGCGCCGATCGATCTCGCCCGCGAGCGGGTGCTGCTGCATCTGCGGCGCGACATCGAGCGCTTCGTGATCCGCCTCGCCGCCGAGCGGGCGGGACCCTCCCATCGCAACCAATTGCTGCACATGGAGCGGCTGCTGCGCGAGAAGCGCGACGGGCTGACACTGGCCGAGTTCAACGGCCTCGACCGGCGCATCGATCAGATGGTGCTGGCGGCGGCGGGCGAGCCCTTCCTTGAACACACGCTGCGGCCGCTTCACACGCTGTTCCGGCGCATCGGCTTCCTCTACCACACGCATATCGCCGAGCAGCCGGGGCTCACCGGCACGATCGACCATCATCTCGCCGTGCTGAATGCGATCGCGAACCGCCATGTCGAACGCGCTGTCGTGGCCTCCGACGCGCTGATCGCTTTCGTCGAGACCATGTTCGACGAGATGGAGGCGCGGCTCGATCCCTCGCTGCTCGACTGCAGCGTCGAACCCCTTCTCGCCCCCTGACGGATTTCAACCGCTCGAACCGGAACCGCCGACCATGCGCATCATCTTCCACGGCGAGAACGCCGCTTCCTTCAGCCAAGGCTTTGACGAACTTGTCGGCCCCGAGGCCGAAATCCGCATCCTGCCGGACGCCCTAGAAGCCGCAGCGGACCGCGAAGCCTATGCCGCGGCCGAGGCGATCATCGGGGTCAAGTTCGATGCCGGCCTGCCGATGCCGCATGATCTGCGCCTCTTCCACGTGCCCGGCGCCGGCTATGACGCGGTCGATCTCGCGCGGCTCCCGACCGGGGCAAGCGTCTGCAACTGCTTCGGCCACGAGCAGGCGATCTCGGAATATGTCATGAGCGCGCTGCTGGCCCGCGCCATCCCGCTCGCCGATGCCGACGCTCGGCTGCGCCGCGGCGACTGGGCCTATTGGGCCGGCTCGCCCGATCGGGTCCATGGCGAGATCGCGGGACAGACCATCGGGCTGCTCGGCTTCGGCCATATCGGCAAGGCCATCGCGAGGCGTGCCAAGGCCTTCGAGATGACGGTCCATGTCGCCAACCGCAGCCCGGTCGCGACTTCGGATCTCGTCGACCGCGCTTTCGGCCTCGACGAGCTGGAGGCCTTCTGCGCCTCGGTCGATGCGCTCGTCGTTTCCGTGCCGCTGACGGCCGACACCACCGGCATCGTCGGTCGCGAAGCGCTCGCCGCGATGAGGCACGACAGTGTGATCGTGAATGTCGGCCGCGGTGCCACGATCGACGAAACCGCGCTTTTCGAGGCCCTGCGCGAACGCCGCATCGGCGGCGCGATCATTGACACATGGTATCGCTACCCAAATCCGGGGGAGCCTCATATTTTGCCATCCCGACTGCCTTTCCATGAGCTTTCAAACGTTTTAATGACACCGCACATGTCGGGCTGGACCAGTGGCACCATCCGCCGCCGCCAGCAGGTCATGGCGGACAACATCAGGCGGTGCTTCTCCGGTACCGCTCTCGTCAACGTCGTGCGAGAAGGACAGCCCTGAGTCCCGATCGCCAGCAAACCGGCCATCCGAAGCCGGGGCAACAACACCTGACACCACGCCACACCGAGGAAACGGCACAATGAACCTGATGAAGCATCTCAAGATCGCCGGCACGCTGCTCGCGTTCGGCGCCGGCCTTCTCGCCGCCGGACAGGCCTCGGCGCAGACGCTGGCCGACATCACCAAGCGCGGCAAGGTGCGCATCGGCGTGCTGATCGGCGCCCCCCCCTACGGCTCCGTCGACTCGACCGGCAACGCGATCGGTTACGACGCCGACGTTGCTGCCCTCGTGGCGAAGTATCTCGGCCTGCCGATGGAGGTGGTTCAGCTCACCCCGCCGTCGCGCATCCCGGCGCTCGAGGCGAACAAGGTCGACTTCCTGGTCGCGACGCTGGCCCCGACGCCCGAGCGCGCCAAGGCGGTGATGTTCACCATCCCCTACAGCGCCTTCCAGATGGGCATCTACGCCAAGAAGGGCACGCCCATCAAAACCTGGGCGGACCTGAAGGGCCGCAAGGTCGGCGTCAATCGCGGCTCCAGCGTCGAGCGCGAATTCGTCAACCGTGAGAAGGAGCTGAACCTTACCATCCTGCGCTTCGAGGACGATTCGACCACGATGCAGGCGCTGTTCTCCGGTCAGGTCGACGCCATCGCCGGCCCCGACGCCCAGGCTAACGCCGCCATCAAGGCACGCGGCGAGACCGAGACGGAGGTGAAGTTCTTCTTCGGCATGCAGCCGAACTCGATGACCGTCCGCAAGGACGCCTACGAGCTGAAGCAGTGGCTCAACAACGTGATCTACTACATCAAGCAGAATGGCGAACTGAACGCGATCTCCGAGAAGTGGGTCGGCGGCCCGCTGCCGGCGCTGCCCACCTTCTGATCCCTGCACCGGGCCGGCGCGGATTCGTCCGCGCCGGCCTTTTCATGACCCGCGTCGAGCGCCCAACGGCGGTGCTCCTCGCACCCCGGCGCAGCCCCTGAGCGGGGGAGGAGACCTCCTTGCAGTTCGACCCTGTCCTTGCCGAATCCGACCTGATCATCAGCGGAATCGTGCTGACGCTCTGGCTCTCGGCCGCGGCGATCCTGCTCGGCTGCACGCTCGCCGTGCTGCTGGTGGCGCTGCGCACGCTGGCGGGCCGCTGGGCCGGCATCGTCGTCGACGCCTATGTCGAGCTGATGCGCAACACGCCCTTCCTGATCCAGCTCTTTATGATCTTCTTCGGCCTGCCCCTGCTCGGCATCCGCATGTCCGGCGTCGAGGCGGCCCTGCTGACGATGACGCTCAATCTCGGCGCCTATTCGACCGAAATCATTCGGGCGGGCATCGATTCCATCCACAAATCCCAGCTCGAGGCCGGGCTCTCGCTGGCGCTCTCGCGCCGCCAGGTCTTCCAGTACGTCATGCTGCAGCCGGCTTTCGCGCGGGTCTGGCCGGCGCTGTCGAGCCAGTTCGTGCTGATGATGCTGGCCTCCAGCATCTGCTCCTTCATCTCGGTGCAGGAGCTCTCGGGAGCGGCCGCGCTCGTCGAGCAGCGCACCTTCCGCTCGTTCGAGACCTACATCATCGTCACCGGCGTCTATCTGGTGATGGCGCTGTCGCTGAAGGTCTTCCTGCTCTGGCTCGGCCGCCGGCTGTTCCCGCAGGTCTCGGGCCTCGCCCGGCTCGATGCCAAGGCGGAGGCGGCCTGATGCAGACCTTCGGTTGGCCAGAGGCCCTCTTCATCTTCCGGGCGGCGGGCTGGACCCTGCTGCTCACCGTCATCGCCTTCGCCATCGGCGGCGTCATGGGCGGCGCGCTGGCGATCATGCGCTTGTCGCGGATCGCGCCGATCCGCCATTTCGCCTCCGCCTATATCCTGGTGATCCAGTCCATCCCCGTGCTCATGGTGCTGTTCATGAGCTATTATGGGCTGTCGATCATCGGCATCGAGCTGCCGCCCTTTTTTGCGGCCTCGGCTTCGCTCGCCGTCTATGTCTCGGCCTATCTCGCCGAGATCTGGCGCGGCTCGATCCAGTCGGTGCCGTTCCAGCAATGGGAGGCCTCGGCCTCGCTCGCCCATTCGCCGGCGCAGACCTATCGCTATGTCATCCTGCCCCAGGCGGTGCGCATCTCGCTGCCGCCGACGGTCGGGTTCCTCGTTCAATTGGTCAAGAACACCTCGATCGTCTCGGTCGTCGGCTTCGTCGAGCTCTCCCGCGCGGGGCAGCTCGTCAACAATGCGACCTTCCAGGCCTTCCAGGTCTTCTCGCTGGTGGCGGTGATCTATTTCGCGATCTGTTTCCCGCTGTCCCGGCTCAGCCGCCATCTCGAAAAGGTGATGAATGCCAGCCGTTCTCATTGACGACGTCCACAAGCGCTTCGGCGACCTCGAGGTCCTGAAGGGCGTCTCTCTCAACGTCGAGAGCGGCCAGGTCGTCGCGCTCATCGGCCGCTCGGGCTCGGGCAAGAGCACGCTGCTGCGCTGCATCAACGGTCTCGAGGCGATCAATTCCGGTCGCATCGAGGTCGCCGGCCATGTCGTCGACCAGGACCCGAAGAAGCTGCGCGAGCTGCGCAAGGACGTCGGCATCGTCTTCCAGAGCTACAACCTCTTCCCGCATCTGACGGTCGGGCAGAACATCATGCTCTCGCCGCGCATCACCCAGAATGTGCCGCAGGACAAGGCGGCCGAACGCGCCCGCGAGGTGCTGGCCCAGGTCGGTCTCTCCGAGAAGTTCGACAGCTATCCGGACAATCTGTCCGGTGGTCAGCAGCAGCGCGTCGCCATCGCCCGCTCGCTGGCGATGCGCCCCAAGGTCATGCTGTTCGACGAGGTGACCTCGGCGCTCGACCCCGAGCTGACCGGCGAGGTGCTGCTCGTGATGGAGAAGCTGGCGAAGGACGGCATGACCATGCTGCTCGTCACCCATGAGATGAACTTCGCCCGCACCGTCGCGAGCACGACGGTGTTCATGCATCAGGGCAAGATCTGGGAGAGCGGCCCCTCGCAGGAGCTCTTCGCAAACCCGCAGACGCCGGAACTGCGCAACTTCGTCACCGCCGGGACGAAATGAGGTTGATGGGCGCTCCCCGCAGGGAGCGCCTGCCCTGCTCTCAGGCCGCCAGCGACAGCGCGCCCTCCCGGGCGATGCCCGCCTGCCGCAGCGCCGCGCCGATCCGCGCGATCTCGGCCTCCGGCAGCTTCATCAGCGGCGGCCGCACCACCGCTTTGTCGAGCCGCCCGAGGAGCACCAGCGCCTCCTTCATGCGGTTGTGCATGTCGAGGAAGGGCGGGGCGTAGAAGGCCTGCGACAGCGGCACGATGCGATCATTGACCGCCTGAGCCGCCGTCAGATCACCCGCCTGGACCGCCCGCCACAGCGCCACCTGCAGATCGGCGATGACGCTGCCCGAGCCCGAGAGCAGCCCGTTGCAGCCGAGCGTCAGCGAGGCCATCAGCCAGGAGGAATGGGTGGTGAGCACATTCACCGGGCGAGGCAGGGCCTGGAACGTCCGGATGTGCTTCTCGTGCAGCATCGGATCGTTCGACCAGTCCTTGATCGCCGCGATCGTCGGCACCGCCTCGAACAGGGCGAGCAGCGTCTCGAACGGATAACCCAGCCCGCCGCCCATCGGATACTGGAAGGCGATGATCGGCAGATCCGTGGCGTCGGCGATCCGCCGGTAATGCGCGATCGCCATCTCCGGCCGCAACTGCCCGCCCATCGCCATGCTGTTGGGCGGAAAGACCAGCAGGGCCGAGGCGCCCTCGCGCGCCGCCATCGCCGCCAGCCGGGCCGCCTCGATCGAGCCATCGGCATAGATGCCGTTGATCAGCGGCACCCGGTCGCCGACCTCGGCCAGCGACGCCGCCAGGATCTGCTGCTGCTCGTCGAAGGAGCAGGCATGCACCTCGGAGGCATGGCCGTTCACGGTGACCGCGCTGACCCCGTCGACCAGCGCGCAATCGCGCAGATGGCGGCGCGTCTGGCACTCGTCGATGCTCATGTCGTCATGGAGTGCGATTAGCGTCGCCGGGATCACGCCGGCAGGCCGGAAGTCCTTGAAGCGAGGCATGGCCGTCTCCTGTTGTCGGCGGGTCAGTCGTTCCAGATGCCGCCGGTGACGCTGATGGTTTCGCCGGTGATGTAGTCTGCCTCGTCCGAGGCGAGGAACGCCACCGTCTTGGCGATGTCGGAAGGCAGCCCCGCGCGGCGCAGCGGGATCGTCTTGGCGCGGTCCTTCGCGGTCGGCAGCCCTTCGGCCGCGCGCTGGATCTCGGATTCGTCGCGCATCTTGGTCTCGACGATCAGCCCCGGCGCGACCGCGTTCACCCGGATGCCGTATTCGCCGATCTCGAGCGCCAGGGACTGCGTCAGCGACACCACCGCGAATTTCGAGGCGCAATAGGCGCCATAGGCCGCCACGCCCGACTTGCCCATCCAGGACGCGATGTTGACGATGGCGCCGCGGCGGCGCTCGACCATGCCGGGCGCGATCTGCCGCGTGACATGGAACAGCCCGTCGACATTGATGCCGAAGGTCGCCTTCCACTCCGCCTCGCTGGTCTCCAGCAGCTTGCCGACCTTGCAGATGCCGGCATTGTTGACGAGGATATCGATCGGCCCGAGCGCCTCCTTCAGCGCGCCGATGCCGGCCGCGACATCCTCCCGCGACGAGACGTCCCCGGCCGCCACCACGACTCGGCCGCCCTGCGCGGAGAGTGCGTCCGCCGTGGCCTGCGCCGCCGCACGGTCGAGGTCGAAGATGCCGACCTCGCAGCCCTCCGCCACGAGTCGCGCCGCGATCGCCCGTCCGATGCCGTGCGCTCCTCCGGTGACGATCGCCTTGCGGCCGTTCAATCCATACATCTGTCAGTCCTGTGCCTTGGATCAGCGTTCGATCTTGGGTTTGCGGTCGCCGCGGGCGGTCCAGCCGCCATCGACGACCATGACGGTGCCGGTGCAGAACGAGGCGTCGTCGCTGGCGAGCCAGAGCATCGCCTGGGCGATCTCGACCGGCTGGCCGAGCCGCTCCATCGCCTGGCGCTCCTCGAGGCCCCGGCGCAGTTCCGCGCCGTCCGGCCCGCTCAGAATGCGGGTGAAATAGGGCGACTCGATCGTGCCCGGCGCCACCGCATTGATGCGGATCTTCTGGTCAACATGGTCCACCGCCATGGCCCGCGTCAGCGCCGCCACAGCCCCCTTCGAGGCGACATAGGCCGCGCGGTCGTGGATGCCGACATTCGCCACCGCCGAAGCCGTATTGACGATCGCGCCGCCGCCCTGCCGCGCCATCACGGGGATCGCATGCTTGCAGCCGAGGAAGACGCCGTTGACGTTGACCGCCATCAGCGCATTCCAGTCGGCCTCCGCCGTCGTGACCACGGTCCCAGCGATGCCGTAGCCCGCATTGTTCACGAGGATGTCGAGCCGGCCGTGATCGGCGACCGCTTTCGCGATCATCCCCGCGACCTCGGCATCCCGGCTGACATCGACCTGATGCGCCGAAGCCCGGCCGCCCTGCCCCGCGATCTCGGAGGCGACGCGCTGAGCGGCCGCGACATCGCGATCCGCGACGATGACGGTCGCCCCCTCGCGGGCAAAGAGGACACAGGCCGCATGGCCGATGCCGGAGCCGCCGCCGGTGATGATCGCGATCTTGCCTGTGAGCTTCATGGCCTTGGCCTCCCTTCGAGGACCCCGCGGCGATCCCGGCGCTCAGCGCTCACATCATCACCACGGGACAAAAATGCTGATCGACCGCCGCCAGAAGGGCCTGCGCGACGATCCAGGACGATTTCGGGTTGGTCGGCGAAGGCTGGTTGGCAATCTCGAGCGACATCGTCCCGAATTCGCTGCTCGCCCTGACGACATGCGTGTTCCCGCTCGCAGCGGGATCGCAGACGACGTCGACGCCCGTCGCCTCGAATCCCGGCCCCGCCAGGGCGAGCGCCGCCGCGACTTTGAGGTTCTGCGGGTAGCGCGCCGCCGCCTCGCGCGCCGTGCCGGAGAACAAGGTCACCGGCACGGCGAGCGCGGCCGGATCATGGCCGAGGGCGCGCAACTCGGCAGCCCAGGCGGCGGGCGGCTTGCGCGATTCATAGCGCAGCTCAAGCTGCTTGGCGTGGCACACGGCCCTGACATAGTCGAGCCCGCCGAGCGCGCCCGAGGCGAGGAGGAGCCGCCCGCCGCCGCGGCGCGCCGCCGCGACGAGATCGGCGTAGAGGGCGTCATCATGAAGCGCGCCGATCGACGAGATCAGCACGGGCAGCCCAAGCGCCAGGCAGGCCGGCACGCTCTCGCGCACCGCCCCATGACCCGCCGCCTCGATGACGAGATCCGGCGCGAAGGCCGCGACCGCGTCGGAGCCGTCCAGGATGGGCATGTCCTTCGGCACGCGACCGGCCGAGGACGAACCCGGCCGCAGCAGCACGGCCAGCGCATAGCCGGGCTCACGCGCCACCCTCAGCGCCTCGGCAATATCGCCGGCAATGGCGCCATAGCCTATGAGGACGACCCGGCGCGCGCTCATGCCAGTTCGCCGATCCATTCGACGACCTTGGCCGTGAAGGCGTCGGGCCGCGAGACGGGGAAGAAATGCCCGCCCGAGTCGAGCAGGATCGAGCGCCCGCCCGGCAGCGCTGCCGCCAGTTCTTCCTGCAGGAAGGAGGGTACGATCATGTCGTCGCGCGCACCCAGAACCAGCGTCGGCATCGGCAGGGCGGCGATGTCGGCCGAGCCGTCGAAGGAGAGCAGCGCATCGATGCGTTCGCGCACGACCTGCCGGGCTTCCGGCGTGACGGGCGCGGCCGCGATGGCGGCCTCGTAGACGCCCCAGTTCGCCTCCAGCCAGGCCGGCGGATAGGAGATCAGGACGGCGGTCGCGGCATAGGCCTGCGGATTCTCGGCGAGAATGGCCCGCCGTGCCCCGAACAGCGCGCCCATATAATGGCTCGGCTTCAGCCAAGTGGCGCTGAGGATCAACCCGTCGAGCCGCTCCGGCGCGATCCGCCCGAGCGCCTGGCCGATGCAGCCGCCGGTGGAATGGCCGAGCAGGACGGCCCGTTCGACGCCCGCCGCGTCGAGCACGCTCAGGCCGTCGCGCGCGAGCTGATCGATCGTGCAGGTTGCGCTGCCCCGCGTGCTCGCGCCGATGCCGCGCTGATCGAACCGGATCACCCGGAAGGAGCGCGCGAGCGTCGCCGTAGTGCCTTTCCAGAACCCTGCCGTGCCACCGAGCCCGCTGACCAGCAGCAGCGCCGGTCCCGCCCCCTCCACGAAGGCCTGCAACACGGCGCCATCCGGCGTCGTGACGGTGAAGGCGCCGGACGCGCCGGTCGGAGACGCCGCGCTCATTGCAGCGGCGAATAGACGACGGGCGTCAGAATGCGCGAGTTCTGGATGTCGATCAGCCCGTCGACGCGCTTGAGATAGTCCTGCCAGCGCGGGTCGGCCAGCATCGTCTTGCGCTTGGCGGCGCGCTCATCGAGGCTGTTGTAGCTCCACAGCGCGACGACATGGTTGAGCTCGCCGATCTCCGTGGTGAAATAGGCGATGAAGGTGCCCAGATGCTCCTTCTGCAGCGGCAGCCCGTACTCGCCATAGAGCTTCACGAACTCGGCCAGCTTGCCGGCCTTGATCCGATAGTCGCGCTCTTCATAGATCATCGTCTGTCTCGCTCTCGCTTCGCCGCCGTCACCAGCGGAGTGGTCCCACGACCATCAGCCATACATGACCTTGGGCAGCCAGGTCGCCAGCGCCGGGAAGAACAGCAGCAGGCCGAGTACCACGAGCTGACACAGGATGAAGGGGATCACGCCCCAGTACATGTCCTGCAGCCGGATGCTCGGCGGCGCAATCGCCCGCAGATAGAAGATCGACGGCGACATCGGCGGCGTCAGATAGCTCGTCTGCAGCATCACCAGCAGCACGACCGCGAACCAGAGCGGGTCGATGCCGAAGCCCTTCACCAGCGGGATCGCGATCGGCACGATGATCAGGATGATCGAGATCGAATCCACCAGGAAGCCGAGGATGAAGGCGACGAAGAGGATGACGGTGATCACGGACCAGGGCGACAATCCGAAGGCGTCGAGGATGCCCTTGGTGGCGGCCATCCCGCCCGAGGCGAAGAAGACACCGGAGAACATCCCGCCCGCGAGCACGATCGCGAGGATCATCGCGGTCAGCGAGACCGTCTGCTTGCAGGCCTGGAACAGCAGCGACCAGGTCAGGCGCCGATAGAGGATGGCGAGCAGAATGACGCCGAAGGAACCGCAGGCGGCCGCTTCCGTCGGTGTCGCCAGCCCCATGAACAGCGTGCCGAGCACGGTGAAGATCAGGAAGGCGGGCGGCACGAGCGCGCTCAGCGTGAAGCGGATCTTCTCGGCCAGGCCGCGCGGATCGGGTTCGGGATCCGGAGGGGCGAGATGCGGCCTCGCCGCGCACGCGATAAGGATATAGGCGATGAACAGGCCCGACATCAGCAGGCCCGGGAACAGGATTCCCGCCAGAAGATCGCCGATCGGCAGCGTCGCGATCGGCGCTAGCACCACCACGGGAACCGATGGCGGGATGATCGTGCCCAGCGACCCGCCGGCGCAGATTGTGCCCGAGATCAGCTTGTTGTCGTAATGGCGCTTCATCATCGCCGGAATGGCGAGCATGCCGACCAGCGTCTCGGTTGCGCCGACGACGCCGCTGGCCGCCGCGAAGATGGTGCACATCAGCAGCGCCGCGATCGCCAGCCCGCCCGGCAGCCGCCGCGTCCACATATAGAGCGCGTCGAACAGGCGCTCGGCGATGCCGGCCCGCTCGAGGATTGAGCCCATGAAGATGAAGAGCGGGATCGCGCCCAGAACGTAATTGGTCGCGATGTCGTCGATACGCTGGGCGAACTGGTGCACCAGCGTGCCGCCGAAACGCATCAGGCCGAAGCCGAGCGCCGCGATCATCATCGAGAAGGCGACGGGGAAGCCGAGGAAGATCAGCCCCAGCAGGGCCGGGAACATCCACAGGACGGTCTGGGAGGTCATCGGGCCGGGCTTTCCGTCGTGCGGCCGAAGACGACCAGCAGATTTTCGATCGCCTTCGCGAAGCATTGCAGGGCGAACAGCGCAAATCCGATCACGTAGATCACGCGATAGGGCCAGATCGGCGGGTTCCAGGCCGAAAGCCCCGTGCCCTCACCCGTCCGGTAGACGCTCGCCACATTGCCGACCAATGCGTTGGTCAGCCAGGCCAGCAGCCCCGCCATGATGAGGTAGCCGACCGCGTCGATGCCGGCGACGGCCCGGCGCGGCAGCACCTGATGAATGAAATCGACGTTCACGTGCTGGTCCATCAGCACGGCATAGGACAGGCCGAGCAGGAAGATGGTGCCCATCATCATGTAGCTGAGCTCGAAGGCCCATTGCGTCGGCGCGGCGAAGGCGTAGCGGCTGACGACCTCGAACACCATGGCCAGCACCAGCGGGACGACGACGAGCGCCCCCAAGCGCCCCGACCAGAGCGACAGCGCATTGATGAAACGGACGACGGGCATGGCAACCTCGCGCAGGAGGGCCCGTGGCGGCGACCGCGAGGGCCGCCGCCGCGGGCGGAAGGTCAGCGCGAGCCGACGGCGAAACGGAACTCGCTCAGCGGCTTGACGCTCGCCATGAAGGCCTTCTGGCTCTCATAGGCCTTCTTGAACCAGGCATTCGACGCCGCCTGCTTCTCGGCCCACTCGCCGGACGCCTTGACCACGGCCGCGGTCAGGCTCGGCTCGACCTGGATCACCTCGATATTGCTCGCCTTGATCTGCTTGTAGGCGTCGAGATCGCTCTTGGCGTAGCCGAGATAGGTGTCGAGCACCGTCAGGCGGCCGGCCAGTTCGAGCAGCTGCTTGTCCTTGTCGCCGATCTTGGCCCAGGTCGCGTTGTTGAAGATGCAGTCATGCGCGCCCGACGGCGCATGCAGGCCCGGCATGATGATGTACTTCGCGACCTTGTGGAAACCTTCCGACAGGTTGCTGCCCGGCCCACCCCACTCGATCGCGTCGACGACCTTGCGCTCGAGCGCGCTGAACACTTCCGAGCCCGGCAGGACGACCGTCGAGGCGCCGAGCATCGGCGCGATCTCGGCCCAGGAGGAGGAGGTCCGCAGCTTGAGGCCCTTCATGTCTTCGACCGTGCGGATCGGCTTGTGGGAATGCATGAAGAACTCGGTCTCCAGCACGCCGCAGGGGAAGGCGACGACGTCGAACTTCTCCTTGCGCCACTGCTTCCAGAGGTCGGCCCCGCCGCCATTGTAGAGCCACATCATCATCTCTTCCGGGTTCGGCCCCGCCGACCAGCCGGAGAAGATGGCGCCCGTGCGGTCGACCGCCCAGTCATAGCCCGGCCAGGCATGGCCCATATCGGCGACGCCCTTCTGCACGGTCTCGGTAACCTTCAGCGCCGGGCCGAGCGCACCGGCCGGGAAGACGTTGATCTTGATCCGCCCCTCGGTCATGCGCTCGACATTCTCGGCATACTTCTTGGCGCCGATGTCGAGCCAGTGCCCGCCCGCCCAGGGCGTCGCCATGTTGAGTTCCATCTTGTTCTGCGCCAGCGCGCCCTGCGAACCCAGCACGAGGCTGGCGGCGGTGGCGATCATGGCGGCGATGGTCTTGAATCCGGTCATGGTGTGGCCTTTCCCTCTGTTGTGATGTTGGTCGTTTCACAGGCAACCCAGGCCTGCCGCACCGACCGGCCTTGATGGCCCGTACCGGCACGAGGACGCTGTCTTCGTCACAGGCAGGCGCTCCCGTGCGCCCCGCCTCCTCTTCCGGCCGCCTCCTCAGCCGGCCTGACGTCACGCCCCGGACGAACAGGCCAGAGGGCGAAGCAACTCATATATTGCCGGGCACCAACAGGCTCCGGCTGTGGGACTGGCAGACGCAAGGATTACGCCAACCACCCTGCGAGACCCCCTCCAGAAATGGATCACCGCCAGCTTCATCGAAATGACCGTTGGCCGCCAGCCGCCGGTCACGCCGATGCGTCATATATCAACACGCAGCCCAACCCGCCGCAAGATTGATCCAGATCAAAGTCGGGAACGGTCTTGTTGTGCGCCGCGAGACGAGAGGTGAGATCGCACCGGCTCTGCGTCTGGGCGGGTTGCCAAGCCGACATGGCGTCGGCAGACAGGACGAAGGCATCGGTGCGGTGGGGCAGCATGGATACCGGGCAGAAGCGTCTTGCAGCGTTGCGGCATCTCCTGGCGCAGGCGCATGAGAAGCTGGGGCTGAAGCTCGGCTTCCGGCTCTGGGATGGCAGCGTCGTCCCGGCGACATGGCCACGAGACGGGCTCGCCATTGCGATCCGCGACCCCGGCGCCGTTGCGGCCCTGATCCGCAAGCCGAAGCTCGACACGCTGCTGAACCTGCATGTGACCGACCGCATCGCGCTGGAAAACGGCTCGGTCTTCGATCTCGCCGCCGCACGCCCCGAAGGCAAGATCGGCCGGCTGGCGCGCACCATCCCGAAGGGCGCCGTTTTCGACGTCCTGCGCCGCTTCCTCTTCGCGCCGGGCGCGGCCCCGGACGCGGTCGACCACAAGCGGGGCGACGAGATCGCCCGCGACGGCGCGCCGGCGACCAACAAGGCCAACATCGCCTATCATTACGACGTCTCGAACGCCTTCTACCGGCTCTTTCTCGATGCCGAGATGGTCTACACCTGCGCCTACTTCACCGAGGACCATGGCGATCTCGACCGCGCCCAGCGCGACAAGCTCGACATGATCTGTCGCAAACTGCGCCTGAAGCCCGGCGACCGCCTGCTCGACATCGGCTGCGGCTGGGGCGCGCTGGTCTGCCATGCCGCGCAGCATTACGGCGTCGAGGCCCATGGCGTGACGCTCGCCGAGGAGCAGCTGGCTCTGGCCCGCGAGAAGGTCGAGCGGCTCGGGCTGCAGGGGCGCGTGACGCTACACCTCAAGGACTTTACCCAGATGGAGGGCGAATTCGACAAGATCTCGTCCATCGGCATGTTCGAGCATGTCGGCATCCGCAACCACCCCACTTACTTCAAGGCGGTGAACCGGCTGCTGAAGCCGCGCGGGCTCTATCTGCATCACAGCATTTCGCGCCGCGCCAAGAAGACCGACAAAGCCTTCAACAAGATGCCGGCCGAGTACCGCGCGCTGGTGCGCTACATCTTCCCCGGCGGCGAACTCGACCATCTCGGCATGTCGATCGCCAATCTCGAGCGCCATGGCTTCGAGATCCACGACGTCGAAGGCTGGCGCGAGCACTACCAGCGCACGACACGGCTCTGGTGGGAGCGGCTGCAGGCCAACCGCGCTCAGGCCGAGGCGGAGATCGGGCCGGAGCGCACGAGGATGTGGCTGCTCTACCTTGCGGGCTGCTCGCTCGCCTTCGAGCGCGGTGGCGCGCTGGTCAACCAGACGCTGGCCTCGAAGCGCCGCAAGGGCGCCTCGGGCCTGCCGCTGACGCGGACGGATCTGTATCGCTAGAGGCGCCCCCGGACGTTGCTCGGGCTCGACCCGGGCTTCGCCCGAAAACGGCGCCCGGCCTACTTCTTCACGAACAGGTCGAGCTTCCCGTAATGCTCGGCGAGAAGGTAGTAGAAGGTCAGGCGCGACTTGGTCTTGTCGGCCTTCATGTGCTCGCAGATCGCCTTCAGCGAGGCGTCGAGATCCGCGGATTTGAGGCCCAGTTTCTTCTTCAGGAAGTTCTCGCGGACGCGCTCCAGCTCGGCGGCGTCGGAACAGGCGACGTAGCGGGTGTCGGGCTTGCTCATCACCAGTGCGTAGGACTTCGCCATGCCGGCGAAGGCCGCCTCATTGAGCGGCTTCTTGGCGAATTTCTTGACGTCGGCCAGATGGTCCATCGTGAGCCCCTCTTGCTCCGAGCGGCGCCGCGCCCGGTTGTGTCTATCGCGCGACCAAACGTTAACGCGGATTAACGCGCTGTCGATAGGCACAGGCCCGCACGGGCGCATTTTTGACCCAGCGCAACATTCGGCCGGGATGCATCAGAAGGATGGCACCTGCGCGCCGCTGGCGCTTGAGGCAGAACCTCCGGAATGCTGCGATGCAGCATCGACCGGAGACGATATGACGATGAAGCCCACCCTCCTCATGGCCCCGAAGATGCCAGCCGGGCTGGTGGCGCGGTTGCAGCAGGACTACGTCGTGCTGGGTCCGATGGATCGGCCCGTTCCCGAGGCCCTGCCGCCGGGCGCGCAGGCCGCACGCGTGCTTCTGACCGTCGGTGGCTGGCGCACGGACGCTGCCTTGATCGATGCCCTGCCCCATCTCGGCCTGATCGCCTGCTACGGCACGGGCATCGAAGGAGTCGATCAGGCACATGCCAAGTCCCACGGCATCCTCCTCAGCAACGCGGCCGACGCCAATGCCGACGCGGTGGCGGAATTCGCGATCGGCCTGATGCTTGCCAGCGTGCGCCAGATCGGCAAGGGCGACCGCTTCATTCGCGCCGGGCGCTGGCAGGGCAACGCCGTCGAGCGCATGCCGATCGTGCCGGGGCTCCGGGGACGCCGGCTCGGCATCTACGGGCTGGGTGCCATCGGGACCCGTATTGCCGCCATCGCGACCGCACTGGGCATGGAGATCGCCTATCATAACCGCTTACGGCGCGCGGAACTGCCCTATCGCTATGAGGGCAGCCTCACCGGGCTCGCGGAATGGTCTGATGTGCTGATGGTCGCGGTGCGCGCCAGCGCCGAGAACCGCCATGCCGTGAATGCAGAAGTCCTGAAGGCGCTTGGGCCGCAGGGCCATCTGATCAACATTTCGCGCGGCATCGCCGTGGACGAGGAGGCACTCTGCGACGCGCTGGAACAGGGCGTCATCGCAGGCGCCGGACTCGACGTCTTCGAGGTGGAGCCGCATGTGCCGGACCGTCTCAAGGCGCTCGACAACGCCGTGCTGACGCCGCACATCGCCGCCATGGCCGACAGCGCCCAGGCGGCCCAGCAGGCGCTCCTACTGCGCAATCTCGAGGCCTTCTTCTCGGGGCAGCCATTGCCCTCGGGCGTGCCGCTCTAGCCGCTAGGGCAGCACGACGACCGGCGTCCCCATGCGGACGCGCTCGTAGAGATCGGCGACATCGTGGTTGTGCATGCGGAAGCAGCCATAGGAGGCCGCCGTGCCGATGGTGCCCGGCATGTTGGTGCCATGGATCGCATATTCGCCGCCCGGCCCCAGCCCGATCACGCGCGCCCCCATCGGGTTGCGCGGCGAGCCGCCGGGAATGACGTCCGGCAGGCGCGGATTGTCGCGCCTCACCGAGGCCGGCGGCGACCAGGCCGGATCGACCTGCATCTCCTCGACGTATTTGACGCCCTGCCACTGCTTGCCGGCCTTGCCGACGGCGATGGTGTAGCGGATCGCCTCGCCCGGCGCCGTCACCAGATAGAGCCTTCGCTCGCCGGTGCGGATCACGATCGTGCCGGGGCGATAGCGCGGGTCGGGCGCCTGCACGATCTCGCGGGCCTCGCCGGCGCCGGCCGACGCCGCCCAGACCGGCAGGGCGACCACCGCAGCCAGAACCGTCTCCATCGCGGCGCGCCTCGACATCATTGCTCGCTCCCTCCCGAAAATCCGGGTGGAAGGCTGCGACCGCAGCGCTGAATCGGCGGTTGAACGATATGGTGAAGGCTGGATTCAGGATGAATCGCCGCTAAACCGCGGCAGCTTCAGACAGCGGGACTGACACGATGCTGCTGCGGTAGCAGGAAGGGCAACCCCGGCACGGGCGCCCGGCTCAGCGAGAGATCGACCTTGAACACCTGCCGCAGTAGCGCGTCGTCCAGCGTCTTCGCGGGGGCGCCCTGCGTGATGATCCGCCCCTGGTCCATCACCACCAGATGGTCCGCATAGGTCACGGCGAGGTTGAGATCGTGCAGCACGATCAGCACCGCGACGCCGCGTGATGCGACGGCCCGCGCCATGTCGAGCAAGGCGAGCTGGTGGCAGAGATCGAGGCTGGCGATCGGCTCGTCGAGGAAGAGCGCCTGCCGGCTCGCGACGCTGCGCCCTGCCTCGATCTGGCAGAGCACGCGGGCGAACTGCACGCGCTGCTGCTCGCCGCCGGAGAGGGTCTGATAGGCCCGCCCGGCCAGATCCAGCACGCCTGCGGCCGCGAGGCTCTCGCCGACCAGCGCATCGCGCCGCAGACGCGTCATCGCCCGGCCGATGCCGTCGACGCCGAGGCTCGCGACCTCGTAGACGCTGAATGGGAAGACGAGCCGCGCATGCTGAGCCATGACTGCCCGCTGGCAGGCCAGCCGCCAGGCGGGGATGGCGGCGAGCGCCTGCCCGTCGATGCGGACCTCGCCACCGGAGGGCTTGGCTTCCCCCGTCATCAGCTTGAGCAGCGTCGATTTGCCGGCACCGTTGGGCCCGATCAGGATCGTCGTCGTCCCGGGCGCCAGTTCCAGCGAGGCCTCGTGCACGAGGTCGCGCCCGCCGGCCCGGAAGCTCAGGCTGCGGGCCTCGATAAAGCTCTCTTTGGCTGCGGTCTCAGCCATCGAGCGACCCCGAGCGGCGCAGCAGCAGCCACAGGAAGAAGGGCGCGCCGATCGCCGCCGTGACGATGCCGATCGGCAATTCGGCCGGGGCGACCACGAGCCGGGCGACGATGTCGGCGCCAACCAGCAGGATCGCCCCGCCTAGCGCCGACAGCGGCAGCAGGAGACGATGATCCGGCCCCACGGCGAGGCGCACCAGATGCGGCACGACGATCCCGACGAAGCCGATCAGCCCCGCCGCCGCCACGCTCGCGCCGACGGCGAGCGCCACCAGCAGGATGGCCATCGCCTTGATGCGCTGGACCGGGATACCGAGATGATAGGCTTCCGCCTCGCCCAGCATCAGACCGTTCAGCCCGCGCGCCAGCAGCGGCATGGCGAGCAGCAGCGGAATGATGATTGGGGCGATGGCCGAGAGCTTGGTCCAGCTCGCCCCGCCGAGGCTGCCCATCGACCAGAAGGTCAGGTCGCGCAGCTGGCGGTCGTCCGAGATGAAGGCGAGAAGGCCCGTCAGCGACCCGGCGAGCGCGCCGAGCGCGACGCCCGCGAGCAGCATCGTCGCCACGGAGGTGCGTCCCTCGCGCGTGGCAATCAGATAGAGCGCGAGCGTCGACAGAAGCCCGCCGCAGAAGGCGCCGAAGGGCAGCACTGCGAAGGGCAGCTTCATCAGCGTCCCGGTGAGGAAACGGTCTCCCAGCACGATCGTCGCCGCCGCCGCCAGCCCCGCGCCCGCCGAGACGCCGACGAGGCCTGGGTCGGCCAGCGGATTGCGGAACAGCCCCTGCATCAGCGCGCCGGAGACCGCGAGTCCCGCGCCGACCAGCAGGCCGAGCAGCACACGCGGCAGCCGGATGTTCATCACCACGAGAACATCGCGCCCCTCGAGCAACGCGGCGTCTCCCGTCAGCCGCGCCCACAGGATCTCGGCCACACGCCCTGGCGGAATCGCAATCGCCCCCTGCCCGATCGCCAGCAGCGTCAGGCCGAGGCAGCCGAAGCCGAGCCCCAGGGCGGCGATCACCGCCAGCCGCCGCCGCCCCGCGATGAGGCTCGCCAGCCCGGCCGGCAGGCTCGGAAGAGAGGGCGAGGCCAGCGTCACTGCGCCTGCGCCGTCTTGAGCGGCGGGATCGACGCCTCCGGATAGATCGCCGCCATCAGGTCACGTGCCGCAGCCGGCGTACGCGGACCGAAACCAAGCAGATAGAGCCCGTCCATCGCGATCAGACGCTTCTGGCGCGCGGCCGGTGTCTCCGCGAAAGCGGGCATGGCGAAGAGCGCGTCCGGCGAGGTGGCGTGGTTGACGTTGTGGCTCATCATCAGCACGACGTCGGGCGCGCCGGCCATGATCGCCTCGTCGGTCATCGTCTTGTAGCCCTCGATGCCGTCCGCGACGTTGACCGCACCGGCCTGGCGGATGATCGCGTCGGCCGAGCTGTTGCGGCCACCGACCATCACCCGGCCGTTCTGGACCGAGAGCACGAACAACACGCGGCGCGGCTTGGCGATACCGCTGCGCAGGGTCGCCAGCTCGGCGAAGCCGGCCCGCGTCTGCGCCGCCAGGCGCGCGGCCGGCGCGGCCGCCCCCACCGCGGCGCCGATCGCCTCGATCTTTGCAGCGACGCCCTCCGGGCTGGTCTCGTCGGGGATGCGCGCGATGGTGACGCCGGTCTCGGCCAGAAGCGACACCGCGCCGGGAGGGCCGGCGCCGTCGATCAGCATCACCAGCGACGGCTTGAGCGACAGCACGCCCTCCGCGGACAGCGCCCGGACATAGCCGACATTGGCCTTGTCGCGTAGGGCGCCCGCCGGGAACTGGCTGGTGGAATCGACCCCGACGAGACGGTCCTGCAGGCCGAGCGCATACATCACCTCGGTGACGACGCCGCCCACGGCCACGATCCGCTGCGGCGCCTGGCCGAAGGCGGTGCCCGGCAGGCCGAACGCGCCCAACAGGCTCGCAGCGGCCAGAAGGCTCAGCCCGATCGCCGCGGACAGCTCCCGGCCCGCAGGCCGGCGGCCCGGTCGATCCGAAAGCAGGGTGGGGAAGCGCATCACTCGATCTCCCATCGCAGGCAGCGCCGACCGGATGACCGGGGCGCGACCGCCGTCATGACTGAACGAAGCCAAGTAAACTGTCAGTTTTTAATTATTCAAAACTGATTTTAGTCTCGGCGTTGTTGACGTTGATATTCAGCTTTACTAGAAGCGGTCAAGAGCGGGCGACGGGTACCGATCCGGCAGGATGTCGCGGTGCCATCGGCTCGCTCGCGGCATTCTCACCACCGGACCCACGGGCCGGCTCAGCACAGGACAGTCCCGATGTTCATCGCGATGAATCGCTTCAAGGTCGTCAAGGGCCAGGAATCGGCGTTCGAGACCGTGTGGGCGACGCGCAAGACCCGGCTCGACGAGATGCAGGGCTTCGTGGCCTTCCATCTGCTGAAGGGGCCGGAGCGGGACGACCATACGCTCTACTCTTCCCACACCACCTGGGCGACGAAGGCGGACTTCACCGCCTGGACCAAGTCGGAGCAGTTCAGGGATTCCCACCGCAACGCCGGCGAGAAGCGGGAGCAGCCGCTCTTTCTCGGCCATCCGGAGTTCGAGGGTTTCGAGACGGTGCTGAGCGAGACCAATCCGCATCGCCCCCTCCAGGCGGCCGAGTGAGGAGGCCTGCATGTCCGACGGGCTCACCATCGAGACCGCGGCGCCGGCGGAAAAGGCCCTTGACCGGGCCCGGCGCATGCTGGCCGAGAAGCCGGACGCCATGGTCGAGTCGGTGGCGAAGGAAACCGGCTTGCCGACCCGGGCCGTGCTCGAGCTGACGCCGCCCGAGGGCCGGACGCTGATCGCGCCCGAGTGCTTCGAGGCTCTCTGGCAGGAGCTCGCGACCTGGGGGACCGTGATGTTCCTCGTCCACACGCCCGACATCGTGCTGGAATGCGAGGGCGCGCTGCCGGTCGGCGCCTTCGGCCATGGCTATTACAACATCCATGGCGACAGTCCGATCGGCGGCCACATCAAGGCGTCCAACTGCGCGGCGATCTACGTCGTCGATCGCCAGCTCACCAGCCGGCGCGTCTGCTCCGTCCAGTTCTTCAACGGCGCAGGCGAGGTCATGTTCAAGGTGTTCGTCCGTCGCGATGCGCAGCGCGCCTTGCTGCCGGACCAGCTCGCCCGCTTCGAGGCGCTGAAAACAAAATTCAACGAAGCCGCCATCTGACGGCCCGATTTCTGCGGTCTGTGCCCCCTCCCGGGGCACAGCCCCGCTTAGGTCCGTGATGTCCGCTCTTTACCCGCCATTAACCCTGTTGGCGCAGCCTCGTTTGCCTGAGGCCGTCTCATCGTGATGCCCAGCCCCGACGCGCCCTCGTCGGCCGGCGAGGGTGACTTGCGCGACGATGGCCTCCCCGATGGTCCAGCCGTGGGGATGGACATGGTTGCGCATGTCGCTCTCGAACGGGCGAGCTTTCCGCCTCGCCGTCCGACACTGTCCCTGGCACAGGGGCGGCGTTTCGTCGCGCGACGGGTCCCGGTTCTGCGCCAGTCGATCGCGAGCGCGTTGCTGCTCGGCCTGCGCTTCGTGCAGGCGCGGCTGATCTCGGTCTGGGGCCTGCTGGTCGCTGCCTATTTCTGTCCGCCCCATGTCTTCGCCGCCTTCGCGGTCTTTTCTGCCGCCGCGACCTTTGTCTCTCTGCCCGCTCTGCTGCGCCTTGAGGCAGTGTTCTTCCGCAGCGGCAACCGCCGCGAACTCGCACTGGCGTTCCGCCTCGCCCTGACGAGCGGTGTCGCCTTCCTCGCGCTCGCCGGCCTCGCCCTGATCGTCATTGTCCAACTGGGCTGGCTGCCGCCGCTCATCGGAATGGTGTTCTTCCTGTCGCTGTCGGCCCGCACGGCGCTACGCCTGCTCTGGAGCGAAGCAACGGCGGAGGGCGATTTCCGCGCCATCGGCAACAGCAACCTGGTCCAGGCCTTCGTGCAGCCCGTTGCCATGCTGCTGCTGATCGGCGTTTTCGGGCCCAAGGCGCTCGCTCTCTTCGCCGCCGATGCGGTCGGGCATTGGGTCGCGACGCTGTATCTCCTCATTCGCCGCCGCGCGAACCTGCGCGATCTGGTCCATCCCCGCCTGTGGTCGATACGCGGCCTCAGCTGGGGCCTGCAGCACTGGCACGACGCGCCGCGCATCCTCCTGCCCGCGGCAATGCTCTCTTTCGGTTTTACCGCCGCCCCCCTGCTGGCCCTGCCCTACGCCGACAATTCCTTGCTCGCGGCCCAGGTTGCGCTGGCCATGCGCCTGCTCGACATGCCGACACAGATGTTCGGCACGGTCACCGGCCCGCTGGTCATGAGAACCCTGCGCAGTGGCGACCGGCGGCGGCGGCGCTTCTGGATGCGCGGCGCGACCCTGGCCCTCGCCGCAGCGGCGATCGGTCTGTTCCTGGCCATTGCCTTCGGTGCGCTGACCTTCGGTTCCGTCTTCGACGGCAGCAAATGGGACGGCATCGGCGAGGTGGTCGCGGTCATGTCGCTGTTCTATGCCGGTATCGCGCTCTTCAACCCGGTGCACGACATCACGACGCTGGCCCGGAACACCGCCTGGCAGCTCGCTTCGCATGGGATCGCCCTGATCGCGATCATCGCCGCGATCCTGTGGTTCGGCGCCCTTTCGCACGAATTGCTCTATGCCCTCGGCGCCATTTCGGTCGCCCGCGCGGTCACCCATGTCCTCTTCGTCTGGATCGCGCGGGACGACCCGCAGGACAGCGCGGCCGGCGGTTTCTCCGGCATGCGGGCCGCGGCGCCCTGAGCCGCTACTCCCGGCGGATCAGCCGGTCCGCCAGCAGCGACGACAGGAAACCGGGGCGGAAGCTTCGCTCGAGCCGCTCGGGATCGTAGATGTCCCGGGCCCAGTCGAGGAAGGCGATGCCCTTCGCCTCGCCCTCGACGCGGTAGGCGTCGAAGAAGGCGTCGAGAATGCCGGTCTTGGCGAAACGGAAATGGCCGTAGCGCAGCGACAATTGCCGTGTCGCCTCCGCCAGCGGGCGCCGCTCATGGATCAGCAGATAGAGCGCCGAGAAGAACCCGGCCCGGTCCGCGCCCGACTTGCAATGCACCAGCGCCGGCTCCGTCAGCGAGGCGAAGAACTCGCCCGCGCCGAGGATCGTCTCGCGGTCGGGCGCCCCGCGCGAACGCAGCACGAAATCGACCAATACGATGCCGTGGCGCTCGCAGGCCTCGCGCTGCAGCGGCCAGGAGCCGTGCTCGCGCCCGCCGCGCAGATTGACGATGGTCTTCACGCCCTGACGCGCGAACCAGGCGATCTGCCCCGGCGCCGGCTGCGCCGCACGCCACAGCCGCGGCGTGACGCGATGCGCGTTGAGATAGGCCAGCCGGAAGATACCGTGATCGACCAGCAGCATGTTGGCCCAGGCCTGGAAGCGCTGGCCACGGCTCTCGATCGGGCGGTCCCAGCGGGCGATCCGCGCCATGCGCCGCGCATAGCGCTCCTCGTCGGGGCGCAGGCGGCTCAGCATGGAAGCAGCCAATGCGACGGGCGACGGCTCGAAGGGCGTGTCATGCAGCGCCCGATAGCAGCGGCAGGCCCCTCAGGCAAATGGACGCTGTGTCCGCTTGGGCCAAGGTCGGACTTGGCGTTTGCCGCGCGAACCCTCATAAGGCACGCGTTTCCCATCCTGACAGGTCTCCACTCCATGCGCCTCGACGCCATCTCCATCGGCAAGAACCCTCCCGACGAAGTCAATGTGGTCATCGAGGTGGCCATCGGCGGCGAGCCGATCAAGTACGAGATGGACAAGGAGGCCGGCACGCTCTTCGTCGACCGCTTCCTCTACACGCCGATGCGCTATCCGGGGAATTACGGTTTCATCCCGCACACGCTCTCGGAGGATGGCGACCCCTGCGACGTGCTCGTCGCCAACACCCGCCCGCTGATTCCGGGCTCCTACATCGCGGTGCGCCCCATCGGCGTGATGATGATGGAGGACGAGGGCGGCGGCGACGAGAAGATCATCGCCGTGCCGGTCCCCAAGCTGACCAAGCGCTACGAGAACGTCCACAACTACACCGACCTGCCGAAGATCACGCTCGACCAGATCCAGCACTTTTTCGAGCACTACAAGGATCTCGAGCCCGGCAAATGGGTCAAGCTGACCGGCTGGGGCGACGCCGCCCGGGCCAAGCAGCTCATCGTCGAGGCGATGGAGCGCGCCAAGGCTGCCAAGGCCGCGAAGGCGTAGGGCCTCTTCCGCGCGCGGACCTTCGCTGCGGCTCGGCAAGGATCAGGGAAGGGCCGCAGGCGCGGCCCTTTCGCATGTCCGCCGGAAGCCTCTCGACGAACGAGGACGGACGCAGCCTCAACCAGCGATCGCCTCGCTGAGTGCGACGACACGCTTGGCCATCTCGGCATGCAGCAGCTCGACCATGCGCCCGCCGAGCTGGATTGCGCCCCTGCCCTGATTTTCGGGCAGCGCGAAGGCCGCGATGATCGCCTGCGCCTGGGCGAGTTCGGCTTCGTCGGGGGCGAAGACGGCATTGGCCGTTGCGACCTGAGCCGGGTGGATCAGGGTCTTTCCGTCGAAGCCGAGATCACGTCCCTGCTCGCATTCGGCCAGAAAACCCTCCTCGTTCTTGAGGTCGTTGTAGACCCCGTCGAGGATGTCGAGCCCATGCGCGCGCGCCGCCAGGATCGCGCTGGTCAGCCAGGGCAGCATCGGCGCCCGGCCGGGCACGAAGCGGGCGCGGGTTTCCTTGGCGAGGTCGTTCGTCCCCATCACGAAACAGCTCAGGCGGCTGTGCGGATTGCGTGCGGCCCGCGCGATCGCCTCGGCCTGAAGAATGGCGAGCGGCGTCTCGATCATCGCCCAGACCCGCAGCGTCGGCTGTGCCTTCAGGCTGTCGAGCTGCGCGCCGATCTGGTCGAGCGTCTCCGGGGCCGACACCTTGGGGATCAGGATCGCATCCGGCTTCGCTTCGACCGCAGCGCCGAGATCGTCCCCGAACCACGCCGTATCGACGCCATTGGTCCGGATCACGAGCTCGCGCCGGCCATAGCCTCCGGCTTTGACGGCAGCGCAGACCTGTTCGCGGGCGGCTGCCTTGGCCTCGGGCGCGACCGCGTCCTCCAGGTCCAGGATCAGGACATCGGCGGCGATCTCGCGGGCCTTTTCCAGCGCACGGGCGTTCGAACCCGGCATGTAGAGCACGCTGCGGCGGGGGCGGATGGTCGTCATGGCTGTCTCCCGGCTCCGGAGGTCCTGCCTCCGGCCAATCGTCGCTGCACCGCACACTAGACGCGAAGCGCCGGCAAGGTCAGTTCTGCGAAGGTCGCATGAGGAAGGCGGGACGATGGGCTGGATCGCGGGCGTCGACGGGTGCAAGGGCGGCTGGATCGCGGCCTGCCTCGACACGGCGAAAGGCGGCCCACCCCTGCTGCGCGTGGAGCCGGACTTCCGCACCCTGCTGGCATTTGATCCCGCACTGATCGCGGTCGATATGCCGATCGGCCTGCCCGACCGGATCGAGGGGTCGGGTCGCGGCCCCGAACAGCTGGTGCGGCCCTGGCTCGGCCAGCGCCAGTCCTCCGTCTTCTCGATCCCGTCGCGGGCGGCCGTGGAAGCCGCCGACTACGGCGAGGCCTGCCGGCAGGCGCTGGCCACCTCGCAGCCGCCCCGCAAGGTGTCGAAGCAGGGCTTCCACCTCTTCCCGCGCATCCGCGAGATCGACACCCTTTTGCGGGCCGAGACGGGCCTGCGCGAGCACATCCGCGAGGTCCACCCCGAGCTCGCCTTCGCCACTATGCGCGGCGGCCCCCTCGCACACCCCAAGAAGATCAAGGGTCGCATCAACGAGGCCGGCATGGCCGAGCGGCGCGCCCTTCTTGTGGTGGAAGGCATCCCGCCCGAAACCGTCCATGCCCGCCCGCCGAGAGGCGCCGGCGCCGACGACATGCTCGACGCGCTCGCCGCCCTGGTCGTCGCCCGGCACATCGCAGCCGGGCGCGGACGGCCCTTCCCCGACCCGCCGGGACGCGATAGCCACGGCATACCCGTCGCGATCTGGAGCTACCGGCCCGATCGCTCGCCGCCACAGGACACCGCCATGACCGAGAACCCCGTCCCGCGCCCGATGATCGAGGCGGCCGCGCAGCGCATCGCCGGCCACGCCCGCGTCACCCCCGTGATGCGGCTGGGCACAGGTGCTTTCGGCTCTGAAGCCGACATCTCGCTGAAGCTCGAATGCCTGCAGCATGCCGGCTCCTTCAAGACGCGCGGCGCCTTCAACAACCTGCTCTCGCTGGACGTGCCGGTCGCCGGCGTCGCTGCGGCTTCCGGCGGCAATCATGGCGCGGCAGTCGCCTATGCGGCCCGCGCCCGTGGTGTGAAGGCGACGATCTTCGTCCCCGAGATCTCGCCGCCGCCGAAGATCGAGGCGATCCGCCGCTTCGGCGCCGAGGTCGTGATCGGTGGCGCGCAATATGACGACGCACAGGCCGCCTGCGACCGCTTCGTCGCCGAAAGCGGCGCCCTCAAGATCCACCCCTTCGCGGCGAAGGAGACCATCGCCGGCCAGGGCACGCTCGGCCGCGAATGGCAGGGACAAGAGCCGGACCTCGACACCGTCCTCGTCGCGGTCGGCGGCGGCGGGCTGATCTCCGGCATCGCTGCCTGGTTCGCAGGCTCGAAGGTCAAGGTCGTCGGCGTCGAGCCGGCGGGCTCGCGCGCGCTCCAGGCCGCGCTCGAAGCCGGCGGGCCGGTGCAGGTCGAGGTCGCCTCGGTCGCCGCCGACTCGCTCGGCGCCCGCAATGTCGGCCCGCTCGTCCACGCTGTCTGCAAGGATGCGGTGGATCATGTCGTGCTGGTCCCCGACGAGGCCATCACCGGTGCGCAGGTGACCCTTTGGCGCGATTTCCGGCTGGCGGTCGAGCCCGGCGGCGCCGCGGCGCTCGGCGCCCTGCTCTGCGGAGCCTACCGGCCCAAGCCGGGCGAGCGGCTCGGCGTCCTAGTCTGCGGCGCGAATGTCGATCTCGGCAGGCTCGCCGCGCTGGCGGGCTGATCCGCCGCCTCCGCGCTCTCAGCCGCAGCGCTGCATTTTTTGCAGCGCTGCGGCAAGAACTCAGCACAAGACGTCACCGCTGCGCCCGCCCTAGCGTGATCCCCTGAGCGGACAGCTCCTGTTCCACCGAAGATGCGGCTGCGGAGACGCCGCCGCCCGCTTCGCAAACAGAGCCCCCGCACGCGATCGATCCGCCCCCTCTCGCGAAGGAGCCGCCATGCGCCGCCAGTTCCTGAAATCCGCTATCGCCGCCGCCCTCGGCGCCTCGCTCGGCTTCGCCTCCCCCGTTTTCGCGCAGGCACCCACCAAGATCCGCTTCACGCTCGACTGGAAGTACCAGGGCGTCCACTCCTGGTACTTCTACGCCAAGGAAAAGGGCTATTTCGCCGCCGAGGGGCTCGACGTCACGATCGACCAGGGCGACGGCTCGGCCGCGACCGTGACGCGCATCATGGGCGGCGCCTATGACGCCGGCTTCGGCGACATGAACGCGATCATCCAGCAGGCCGTGAACAAGCCGGGCGAGCAGCCGGTGATGGTCTACATGATCTACAACAAAGCGCCCTTCGCGATCATCCACAAGGCGGATGGGCCGATCAAGACGCTGAAGGACCTCGAAGGCCGCAAGCTGACTTCGCCCGCCGGCTCCGCGACGCACCGGCTGTTCCCGATCTTCGCCAAGCTCAACGGCATCGACGCCAGCAAGGTCGAGGTCGTCAACATCACCCCCTCCGTCCAGGAGATGATGATGGTTCAGGGCCAGGTCGACGGCGGCTTCGTCTTCACCGTGACCTCTTACATGAACCTGATCGGGATGAAGCTGAATCCTGACAAGGACTACAAGTTCATCATGTATTCCGACCACGGCATCGCCTCCTATTCGAACGGCGTGATGGTCTCGCAGAAGCTGATCAAGGAAAACCCGAAGGCCGTCGCGGGGCTGGTCCGGGCGATCAACAAGGCGATGCTCGAACTCGCCGCCAACCCGGCCGAGGGCGGCAAGGTGATGAACCGCGTCGAACCCACGGTGAATGCCGAGATCGAAGCCAAGCGCATCGAGTTCACCTACAAGGCCCATATGCTGACCCCCGAGACCGAGAAGCTCGGCGCCGGCGATGTCTCGGACGAGCGCATGACCAAGGCGATCGCTCAGATCGGCGAGGCCTTCGATCTCAAGAGCACGCCGAAGGTCGAGGAGGTCTTCAACCGCTCCTTCCTGCCGCCCCTGGCCGAGCGCAAAATGCCGGCGCCTAAGAGCTGAGCGACGGCCGATGCCGGGCGCCGAGCGCGCCCGGCTTGTCACGCACCCCGCCAGCCAGCGAACCGGCGAGCCCGACATGATCGTGCTGAGCGAGGCCGATATCCGCGCCCTCGTCGACCCTGCGGAAGCGGTCGCGCTGGCGGCCGAAGCCTTCCGGCTCACGGCGGCGGGTGAGGGCCATGCGCTGCGTGGCGACCTGAGGGCGGACGATCCCCGGCGCGGCTGCCTGCTGCTCACCGGCAGCGCCGGGCCGGCAACGCTGACGATCAAGAGCAATGTCCACGCCTATCCCGACGGGCCCGACGCTCCCCGCCGCTGGACGAGCCTGCTCACGCTGTGGGACTGGAGCCGGGCAGAGCCGCGGGCGCTGATCTCAGCCGGCCTGTTCAACGAGCATCGCACCGCGGCGGGTTTTGCCGCCGGCCTCGACCGGCTCGCCGCTCCCGATGCCGGCACAGCGACCCTCTTCGGCGCGGGGCGCAGCGCCCCGCTCACGGCGCTCTATCTAACAATCGCGCGGCCCTCGCTGACTCGTCTCTATCTGGTCGGCCGTTCGCCAGAGCGGGTTCGTGACTTGGCCGCCGCGCTGGCGCGAGAGCCCGCATTGGCCGGGATCAAACTGGTGACGACGGCCACACCGGCCGAAGCCGTCGCCGCAAGCGAGATCGTCGTCACCGTCACGACCTCGGAGGAGCCCGTCTTCCCCGGCAAGGCCGCCCGCCCCGGCGCCTGCATCGTGCTCGGCGGCGCCAACCGGCCTGGCGCCCGCGAGGCCGACGATGACCTGATCCGCCGGGCCGACATCTATCTCGACGCTCGCAAGGACGCCTTCGCCAAGGCGGGCGATCTCGTCCGGGCGCAGGCCTCGGGCGCGCTCGACCCCGCCCGCCTCCGCGGCGAGATCGGCGCGCTGCCGGGGCGCGCGCTGCCGTTCAGCCCCGGCGCCGACGTCACTGTGTTCAAGTCGATGGGCCTGCCGCTGCAGGACGTGCTGCTGGCAGACGCTCTGGTGACGAAGGCCTTGGCCCGCGGCCTGGGCACGCCGGTCGATTTGCAGGGGGCGCCATGACGGGCACAACGCTCCTGATCCGCGGCGCGCGCATCCTGGCCGGCGCGGCCGCGCAGGACACGCCCTCGGGCGACATCCTGATCCGCGGCAACACCATCGTCGCCGTCGGCGAGGTGCCGCCGCAACCGCCCGGCAGCGTCACGCGCGAGATCGACGGTCGCGGCCTGCTCGCGGCGCCCGGCCTGATCAACGCGCATATGCATTCGCAGTCGGGCACGATGTCGGGCTTCGCCGATGGGCTCAGCCACCCCGCCTTCATGTGGCTCACGCAGGCCCACACCTCGCGCCGCACGCCCGACGAGATCCGCCTCGCCGTGCTGCTCTGCGCCGCGCAGATGCTGACGACCGGCACGACCGCGCTGATCGACCATTTCCCCGGACAGCGCTTCAGCACGGCGGACATGGACGCCGTGCTCGCGGCCTGGGAGGAGACCGGCCTGCGCACGACGCTGGCGATGCGCTTCTTCGACGGGGTCTTCTCCGACATCATCCCCGCCGGCATCGAGGTGCCGGCCTCGGTGACGACTTTGGTCAGCGGCTCCGGTCTGCTGGCGCCGCATCCGCTCGCCGAGCTGCGCGAGCAGATGCCCGATCTCGTCACCCGCTGGCATGGCCGTGCCGGCCGCATCGGGCTCTGCCCCGCCCCCTCCAACCCGGATCGCTGCAGCGACGAGGCGCTGCTCTTCTGCGCCGAGCTGGCAGAGAGACACGACCTGCCCATCCACACCCATCTGCTGGAGACGAAGGCCCAGGCGCGGATCGCGCGGGAGCGCTATGGCGAGAGCACGCTCGCCCATCTCGAGCGCCTCGGCATCCTCTCCGACCGCTGGTCCTGCGCCCATGCAATCTGGCTCGATGAGACCGACATCGCCCTGATGGCGCAGCGCCAGGCCATCGCCGTCCACAATCCCGAGAGCAATGCCCGCATCGGCACGGGGCGGATGCGGACGCCGGAAATGCTGGCGGCGGGCGTGCCGATCGCGCTCGGCACCGACGGCTCGGGCGCCAATGACAACCTCGTCATGCAGGAGGCGATGCGCGCCGCCGCGCTGCTGCACCGCTCGGACCTGCCGGACCGGCGCCGATGGGTCACCGCCCGCGACGCGCTGCGCATGGCGACGGTGGAAGGCGCCCGCGCGCTGCGCCTCGCCGGCCGGCTCGGCGAAATTGCGCCCGGGCAACTCGCCGACATCGTGCTCTACCGGCTCGACGCGCCCTGGTGGCGCCCGCTCAACGACGCCGCCTCGCAGCTCGTCTTTGCCGAAACCGGCGCGGCGGTGACGACCGCGATCGTCGACGGGCGCATCGTGCTCGACCAGGGCCGCATCACGACCTTCGACGCACCGGCCGTCCTCGGCGAGATCGAGGCGATGGAGGCGAGCCTGCGCCGGCGCAACGCCGATCTCTTCGCCGCGGCCGACGCGATCGCCAGAGCCGTCCCATGAGCAAGGCAGCCCCATGAGCGCGACCGTCGATCTCGTCATCCGCGATGCGCTGCTCGTCACCCCCGAGGCCAGCCGCCATGGCGCCGTCGCGGTGGACGATGGCCGCATCGTCGCGATCGGCCGCAGCGAGGCGATGCCCTCCGCGCGCCGGGTAATCGAGGCCGGCGGGCGCCCGCTCATCCCCGGCGCGCTCGACGTCCATACCCATGTCCGCGAGCCCGGTTTCTCGCACAAGGAGACCTGGGCGACGGCCACCGCCGCCGCGGCGGTCGGCGGCGTCACCACGATCTTCGACATGCCCAACACCGACCCGCCGACGGCCAATGCCGCCGCGGTGCGCGAGAAGATCGCCATCGCGGGCCCCCAGGCCCATGTCGATTTCGGCGTCTATGGCTATGTCGGCGAGGCCAATCTCGCCGATCTGCAGCCCATGGCGGAGGCCGGCGCCAGCGCCTTCAAGCTCTTCTTGGGCAGCGACAACCCGCTCGTCCCCTGCCCGAACGACGGCGCCGTCCTCGATGCGCTGGCGCTGATCCGCGAGACCGGGCTGCGCTGCACCGTCCATGCCGAGAACACGCCGATCCTGAACTGGCGCGGCGCGCAGATGAAGGCAGCCGGTCGCGATGACCTCGCCGCCCATCTCGCCCAGCATGCCGACATCGCCACCGTCGAGGCCGTGCAGCGCATCGCGCTGTTTGCGGAATGGACGGGCTGCAAGATCCATATCGCCCATGAGAACTGCCGCCACGCCTTGCCGGTGATCGCGGCGGCCAAGCGGCGCGGCGTCGCCATCACCGCCGAGACCTGCCCGCACTACCTGCTGCTGAGCATGGACGACGCCGAGCGGGCCGGCGGCAATGCGCTGCGGGTCAAGCCGCCAGTCCGCGAGGCCGGCCATGCCGAGGCCCTCTGGGCCGCCCTGCTCGACGGCACGATCGACATGATCTCGACCGACCATGCCCCGCATCCGGTCGAGGAAAAGCACCGCGCCTCGATCTGGGAGACCTCGCCGGGCTTCCCGGGTGTCGAGACCTCGATGCGCCTGATGCTGACGGAGGTGGCTGCCGGCCGGCTGACGCTGCAGCACTATGTCCGCCTCGCCTGCGAGGCCCCGGCGCGCGCCTTCGGCCTCTGGCCCCGCAAGGGCGCGCTGCTGGTGGGCACGGATGCCGACCTCGTCCTACTCGATCTCGACCACCGCGAGACGATCCGCGGCGCGACCTTCCAGTCCAAGGGCAAGGTCACGCCCTTCGAGGGCCGCGAAACCGAAGGCCGCGCCGCGATGACCTTCCTGCGCGGGACCTGCGTGGCGCAGGACGGGGAGGTCATCGCCCCGCCCGGCACGGGACGCTCCCTCCAGCCGCCCTGAATCGGGCCCACCTTCGGAATGCGGTGAACCGATGCGCCAGCAAACCGAAAGTGATCAAAGACAGCGTCTCGCCGGCAGCTTCTGCGGCCGGGTTGACCTTGACTCAAGACAGTAAACCCACAGGCGAAGATTGCCCTTGCCCTGAACTTCCTCTCGGTTAGATGATGCGAGCCCAAGCTTTTGCCGTTCTCGGGCCTCGGATGGGCTGCTGCATTGCGTAAACGATCGGGTTGCGGCGCATCCTGCTTTGGCAGGCCCTGGGCGCGAGGCTGCGAGCCTCGATGAAGCCCGATGTCCTGACGACCGCTCTGGCCGAGTGCCGCCGCGCCTTCTGGTCCGTAGCGCTGGTGAGCTGCGCGACAAACCTGCTGATGTTCGCCGGCCCGATCTACATGCTGCAGGTCTACGACCGCGTGATCCCGGGACGCAGCGTGCCGACGCTGGTCGGGCTGACGCTGATGCTGCTCGCCGCCTTCGCCTTCCAGGGTTTCCTCGATGCGGTCCGCAACCGGATCGTGATCCGCATCGGGCGGCTGCTGGACGAGCGGCTGGCCGGCCCCATCCATAGCGCCGTCGTCCTGCTGGCACGGCAGAACCGGCCGCCCGGCGAGAGCGGGCAGCCCCTGCGCGATCTCGACATGATCAGGGCCTTCCTCTCAGGTCCCGGCCCCGCCGCGATCTTCGACATGCCCTGGATCCTCGTCTTCGTCGGCGCTTGTTTCCTCATCCATCCCTGGATCGGAGCGGCGGCGATTCTGAGCGCCCTGCTGCTGATCGGCCTGACGGTGCTGACGGAACTCAGCGGACGTGACGGCCAGCGTGAGACGTTGCGCGAGACCGCGCTGCGCCACTCGCTGATCGAGGCGGCCCGCGCCAACGCGGCGACGATCAAGGCGCTCGGCATGACGACGGCGCTGCGCGAGCGCTGGCTGCGGATCAACCGGCGTTACCTCGACGCCATGCAGCGCACCAGCGACGTGATCGGCGGCTTCGCCAGCGCCTCGCGGACGCTGCGCATGCTGATCCAGTCGCTGGTATTGGGTCTCGGCGCCTATCTCGTCGTCATCGGCGATATGACGGCCGGAGCGGTGATCGCCTGCTCGATCATGATCGGCCGCGCGCTCGCGCCGGTCGAAGCCGCGATCGGCAGCTGGAACGGCTTCACCAATGCGCGCCAGGCCGTCGGACGCTTGAAGCGGCTCTTCGGCGCCATGCAGATACCGGGCGAAACGACTGAGCTCCCCGCGCCCACGCGCTCGCTTACCGTCGAAAACCTGATCGTGGCGGCTCCCGGCGCCATGGGCGCGCTGCTGCAGCAGGTCGCCTTCGGGCTGAAGGCCGGCGACGCGCTCGGGATCATCGGCCCCAGCGCGGCGGGCAAGAGTTCTCTCGCCCGGGTGCTCGTCGGCGCCTGGCCGGCAGCGCGCGGCGCGGTCCGGCTCGACGGCGCGCTGATCGACCACTGGGACCCTGTCGCGATCGCCCGCCACATCGGGTATCTGCCGCAGGAGGTCAGCCTTTTCGACGGCACGGTCGCCGACAACATTGCACGCATGGCGGTCGAGCCCGATGCCGCCGCCGTCGTCGCCGCGGCAAAGGCGGCCGGCGCGCATGACATGGTCCTGCGCCTGCCCGGCGGCTACGACACGGTGATCGGCGAGGGCGGCGTCGCCCTGTCGGGCGGACAGCGGCAGCGCATCGCCCTCGCAAGGGCGCTCTACGGCGATCCCTTCTTCGTCGTGCTGGATGAGCCCAACGCCAATCTCGACCGGGAAGGCGAGGCCGCGCTCACTGAAGCCATTCGCGGCGTCAAGGAGCGCGGCGGGATCGTCGTGGCGATCGCGCATCGGCCCGCCGCCGTGGCCGTTTGCGACCATGTGCTTTATCTCGGCCAGGGCACGCAGCTTGCCTTTGGCCCCCGCGACGAGGTCCTGCGGAAGATCCTGGCGCCCGCCGCCGCGGGCGAGGCCCGCGGTGTCGAACGGCGCAGCGAGGTCGCCTGACATGAGCCTCTCCGCCCCGAAGCTTGCCGAGGTCCAGGGCAGCCTCGCACGCCTCAACCGCGTAGCAGTCGTCAGCGTCGCCCTCTTCGTCTTCGGCATCGGCGGCTGGGCCTGGGCGGTCAACCTCTCCGGCGCCGTCCTCGCAGCGGGCCAGGTGGTCGTCGAGGGCAATCTGCGGCGGGTGCAGCATCCCAGCGGCGGCGTCGTCGGCCAGATCCATGTCTCCGAAGGCCAGGCCGTCGCGGCCGGAGACGTGCTGCTGCGCCTCGACGACACGCTGACCCGGGCCAATCTCGGCATCGTCCGCTCCCAGATCGACGAATTGGCCGCCCGCGAGGCGCGGCTTCTGGCCGAGCGCGATGGCCAGACCGCCATCGCCTTCCCGGGCGACCTCCTGGCGCGGCAGGCCGATCCGGCTGTCGAGCGGGCGATGGCCGGCGAGGCCAGGCTGATCGAGGCCCGCACCCGCTCCCGCGAGGGACAGAAAGCCCAGCTGCGCGAGCGCGCGGCCCAGTTCGCGGAGGAATCCCAGGGTCTTTCGGTCCAGATCGCCACAAAGGAAAAGGAAGAGCAGCTGATCGCGGAGGAATTGCGCGGCGTTGCGCAGCTCTTCCGACAGAACCTCACTTCGATGCAGCGCTACACCGCGTTGCAGCGCGATCAGACCCGCGTCTCCGGCGAACGCGGCCAGCTCGTGGCCGAACGCGCGCGCGTCCGCGGCAAGGTCGCCGAGGTCGAGCTGCAGATCCTCCAGCTGGACCAGGACATGCGGACGCAGGTTCTGGGCGATCTGCGCGAGACCCAGGGCAAGCTTGCAGAATTGCGCGAGCGGCGCGTCGCAGCCGAAGACCAGCTCGCGCGCGTCGAGATCCGCGCGCCGATCGCAGGCCTTGTCCATCAGCTCACCGTCTTCACCGTCGGCGGTGTCGTCGCCGCCGGCGAGACGCTGATGTCGATCGTCCCGCATGACGAAGCGCTCGTCGCGGACGTCCGTGTCCTGCCGACCGATATCGACCAGCTCGTTCCCGGGCAGGAGGCAGTGGTGCGCGTTCTCGCCGGCAACCAGCGCACGACACCGGATCTGCGCGGTCGCCTGACGCGCATCGGCGCCGACCTCACCCGCGAGCCTCAGACCGGGCTGAGCTATTTCACCGCCCGCATTGCCCTGCCCGAGAGCGAGATCCGGCAGTTGCGCGATTTCAAGCTTGTTCCCGGCATGCCGATCCAGGCGTTCCTGCGCACCCAGGACCGTTCGGCGCTGGACTATCTCCTGCGGCCGCTGCTCGAACAGGCCGGCCGCGCCTTCCGCGAGCGCTGATGCCACCGCGCGGGGGCGGAGGGCTCATTCGGCTGGACCAGCTCAAGTAACTCCAGGTTGCAGGCTCCGTCCCACCGCCCAGCGGCGATCCGATAAAGGTCGATCCCGCGCAGGCCGCAGAAACATGGCGAAAAAGAGGCGCAACTCAACAATCCTGCACCGCGCGGAATCAGTTCAAAACGAAACAAGTTTTTGATCGAAGACGGCAGCATCTTATGCTGATCTAGCAAATATTATGGTGTATTGGCCGGCGCTGTTGTCTCCTATTTTTTTGCAGCGCAGCTTTACGGCAGCAACAACTCTGCGTAATGTTACCGATGCGGTAACGATTTTTTAAGCTATTTTCGGAGCTGCCATGCCCGCGCCGACCAGCCTTGCGCTCTCCAATCTCGCCGTTACCGAAAACAGCCCCTTCAACAGCCTTGTCGGTATCCTTTCCGCTACGGACACCGATCCCGGCGACGGCATCGCCCGCTACGAACTGACCAGCGCGGGCACGCCCTTCACCATCGTGGGCAATGAATTGCGCGTCGCCGGCCCGATCGATTTCGAGGCGCAGCCGAGCTGGACGCTGACAATCCGGGCTTATGACTTCTCCGGCGCTTTCGTCAGCGCCGACTTTACGGTCATCGTCCGCGACGCGATCGAGGGCACGGGGAATGCCGATACCCTGACCGGAACCGCCGCAGCCGAGATCATCCAGGGGCTCGCCGGCAACGACACGCTGATCGGCTAGGCGGGCGCCGACATCCTCGACGGCGGCCTCGGCCGCGACCGGGCCAATTACGGCAACGAGACGGGAACCGGCCCGGCCGTCGTCAATCTCTCGAACGCCGCGATCCAGTACGACGCCGATGGTGCCGGGCCCGGCGCGCCGGTGACTGTGGCGGCCGGGACGGCCATCGACACCTTCGGCACGATCGATACGCTGATCGGGATCGAGGACATCCGCGGCACCACGCGGGCGGACTACCTCGTCGGCAATGACGAGGCGAACCTGCTGCACGGTCGCGCCGGCGACGACTATCTGCGCGGCAACGGCAATTTCGACGATTTCATCGGCGGCGCCGGCACCGACATCCTCGATGGAACAGATGTGGTCGACGATGCCGACCCGACCGATACGGTCTTCGCGCAGTTTTCGAGCGACGATCCTTTGGCGAGCGGCGTCATCGTCAACTTCGGAGATGCGGCGGTGACGGTAGGGGCGGAAACCGTAGCCGGTCACCGCACCCGCGACGCCTACGGGTCGACCGATACGCTCATCGACATCGAGATCGCCCGCGGCACCTACAATGCCGACCATCTCTATGGCGGCGATACCGGCAACGACGACTATGAGGGCTTCGAAGGCCTCGCCGGCAACGACGTCATCGACGGCGGCAGCGGCTTCGACGAAGTCCGCTACACCAATGACGCCGGCTATCAGAACGCCGCCGGCCAGCTCGGCACGCAGGGTGTCGTGGTCAATCTCTCGACAACGGCCAGGACGGTCGATCTCGACGGCGCAGGCCCAGGCGCTCCGATCGTCGTGGCCGCCGGCACGGCCCGTGACGGCTATGGCGATACGGACACGCTGACCTCGATCGAGGGCGTCCGGGCGACCAATGCCAATGACTGGATCTTCGGCGGCGCGGGTGACGAACGCTTCCGCCTCTTCGCCGGCGCCGATGTCGTCGACGGCGGCGGCGGCACCGACCAGGTCGATTACCGGCGCGAATGGACCGGGGGCAACGGCGTCACCGTCGTGCTCGGCGGCACCGTCGCGGTGAACGGCGTCACGGCGGGCACAGCGCGCGACGTCTCAGGCGCGATCGACACCCTGATCTCGATCGAAGACATCCGCGGCACGGACGGCTCCGACGCCATCATCGGCGACAACGCCGCCAATCTTCTGCGCGGCGAAGGCGGCGGCGATAATCTCACCGGCAATGGCGGCAACGACACGCTGCATGGCGGCGCCGGGTTCGACCGCGCCAATTACGGCAACGAGTCCGGCGGCATCCCTGGTCGCGGCGTCATCGTCAATCTCTCGGCCAGCGTGATCACGGCCGATATCGGTGCCGGCTCCACCGTGGTCGCCGCCGCCTCCGCCATCGATACCTATGGCGCCACGGACACGCTGATCTCGATCGAGAATGTTCGTGGCACGAGCAACGCGGACCATATCGTCGGCGACGGCCAGTCGAATACGATCTTCTCCCGCGGCGGAGCCGACATCGTCATCGGTGGCGCGGGCAGCGACTTCCTTCATGGCGGCGGCGGCGCAGATACGCTCGACGGTTCGGTCCCAGGCGGCGACGGCTTCGATGTCGACACGGCCTTCTACCAGTCCGATCTGACCGACACGCTGACGACCGGCATCCACGTCAACTTGTCCGGCGTCGCGGTGACGCTGACGGACCCGGTCCCCGGCATCGGCACCATCACCATCGCGGCCCATTCGGCGAAGGATCCGCTTTACACAGGCGCGGCGAGCGAGGCCGTCGACACTCTGATCGACATCGAGGCCGTACGCGGAACCATGCTGTCCGATGTGCTGATCGGCGGCGACAGCCAGAACGACGCCTATGAGAGCTTCGAGGGCCTCGGCGGTGACGATTACATCGACGGCGGCTCCGGCTTTGACGAGGTCGGATATGCCAACGGGTCTTCGGTCGGCGGCACGCAGGGCGCGACCGTCAATCTGAGCGCGACAGACCGCGTGGTGAACGGGATCACCGTCGCGGCGCAAACCGCGCAGGACGGCTTCGGGGGTATCGATCGGCTCGTCTCGATCGAGGCAGCGCGTGGCTCTTCCTTCGCCGACACGTTGATCGGCGGTGACGGTGCAGAGCGCTTCTCCGGTCTCGCCGGAGCCGATGTCATCGACGGCGGCGGCGGCATCGACACGGTCAGCTATCTCTTCGATGCCAACTTCGGAGGCCAGCAGGGCGTCCAGGTCAATCTGAGCGCGGTCGCCGTCGGCACCATGGCAGCCGGCACGGCGCGCGACGGCTTCGGAACCATCGACACGCTGGTCTCGATCGAGAACGTCCAGGGCACGTTCTTCGCCGACAGCCTGATCGGCTCGTCCGAGGCCAACGCCTTCACCGGCTTCGGCGGCAACGACTTCATCTCGGGCGGCGATTTCGCTTCACCGAGCAATCCCGGCGGCGACGTCAACGACCGCGTCTTCTACAGCGGCACGCGGAGCGACTACAGCATCGCCCGCTCCGGCAACGGCCCCTCCTATACCGTCACCGATCTGCGCGCCGGCTCCCCCGACGGTTCCGATTTCGTGGTCAACGTCGAATACCTTCACTTCACCGACCAGACGCTCGATCTGCGCCAGGCCTTCAACCGCGCGCCGACGGACATCACCCTGTTCGGCTCGCAGGTCCAGGAGAACATGCCGGGCTTCGCCGTCGGCGGGCTCAATGTCAGCGACCCGGATTTCGAGACCGTCTTCACCTTCACCGTCTCCGATGCCCGTTTCGAAATCGCCAACCCCGGCTTCTACCAGCTCAAGCTGAAGGCCGGTGTCACACTCGACCACGAGACCGAGCCGACCGTCACATTCGACGTGACGGCAACGGACCTCTGGGGCGGCAGCTTCACCAAATCGCTGATGCTCGACGTCCAGAACATGAACGACGCGCCGATCGTCGCGAGCCCGATCCCGGATCAGGTCGCCACGGTCGGCCAGCCCTTCAGCTACGTCATCCCCGCCAGCACGTTCTCGGACCAGGACGGAAACACGCTCGCCCTGTTCGTGCAGAATATGCCCGGCTGGATGAGCTATGATCCGGTCACGCGGACCTTGAGCGGTACGCCGACGCCAGGCGCCCCGAGCACGACACTGACGGTTCTGGCCAATGACGGAGCCGGCGGCCAGGCTTCGGACAGCTTCCAGCTGACGGTCAGCGGTCCGGCAATCAACCAGATGCCGGTGATCGTGACCCCGATTCCCGACCAGGTGGCGCGGATCGGGCAGGCCTTCAGCTACACCATCCCGGCCGGAGCCTATGTCGACCCCGAAGGTCAACCGCTGACCATCACGGCCAGCGCTCCGGCGCCCTGGCTCAGCTACGATCCGGCAACGCGGACGATCTCGGGCACGCCGCCGGTCGGCTCATCGACCGTGACCGTCAACGTGATGATCTCGGACGGTTCGGGCGGCCTCGCATCGGACAGGTTCAATCTGTCCGTCGGGAGTCCCGGCCAGGACCTGCCGCCGACGCTCCAGTCGGAGGTGCTGAACCAGTTCGTCACGGTCGGCCAGCCGTTCAGCTACACGATCCCGGCGGATGCCTATTTCGATCCAGAAGGCCAGCCGCTGACGCTGACCCTCGTCGGTCAGCCGGCCTGGCTCAGCTTCGATCCCGTCACGCGCACGATGTCTGGGACGCCACCGGCCGATTTCCTGCAAGCCTCGCTGGCGGTGTCTGTGTCGGACGGTGTCAATCCGCCAGTCACGGATGGGTTCACGGTGACGCGAGCCGGCTATCTCAACCAGATGCCGGCCATTGTGACGCCGATCCCGGACCAGGTGGCGCGGATCGGCGAGCCTTTCAGCTACACGATTCCGGCCGGGGCGTATGTCGATCCCGAGGGGCAGCCGCTCGCTATCAGCGTGATCGCGCCCGCGCACTGGCTCAGCTACGACGCGGCGACGCGCACCATCTCCGGCACGCCGCCCGCCGGTACCATGACGTTCTCGGTCAGCGTGAACGTTAGCGACGGCTTCGGCGGCATCGCTCTCGACAGCTTCAACCTGTCCGTCGGCAGCGTCGGCCAGGACCTGCCGCCGACGTTCCAGTCGGAGGTACTGAACCAGTTCGTCACGGTCGGCCAGCCCTTCAGCTACACGATCCCGGCGAATGCCTATTTCGATCCCGAGGGCCAGCCGCTGACGCTGACCCTCGCCGGTCAGCCGGCCTGGCTCAGCTTCGATCCCGTCACGCGCACGATGTCAGGGACGCCTCCAGCGGATTTTCTGCAAGCCTCGCTGGCGGTCTTGGTATCGGATGGCGTCAATCCGCTGGTCGTCGATGGGTTCACGCTGCAGCGGGCGGGATACTTCAATCAGTCTCCCATGATCGCGGCACCGATCCCGGATCAGGTCGCTACGATCGGCCAGCCCTTCAGCTATACGATCCCTGCCGGGGCCTATGTCGATCCTGAGGGTCAGCCGCTGACCATCAATGTGATGGCCCCGACCGCTGGCTGGCTCAGCTACGATCCGGCCACACGCACGATCTCGGGCACGCCGCCCGCTGGTTCGTCCACAGTTTCGCTGCATGTGTCGGTCTCGGACGGCTTTGGCGGCATCGCCTCTGACTTCTTCAACCTGTCCGTCGGCAGTGCGCCGACCAACCAGGCCCCCACCGCGATCGCGTTGTCGGGCACCGATGTGCCGGAGAATGTCAGCTTTGCCCAAATCGGTACGGTGGTCGTCACCGATGCGGATTCGACGAGCTTCACCTTCCAGCTGTCCGATCCGCGGGTCGAGATCATCGGCGGCCCGGGAAATTACGTGCTGCGCGTCAAGGAAGAGACGGTTTTCATCGCCGAGGACACGCCGACGTTTCCGCTGACGATCACCGCCACCGACGCCCAGGGCGGTTCATTCAGCCAGACTTTCGTGATCACCGTGAACAACATCGTCGTCGCGGGCACCAACGACAACGACAACATCGTCGGCGATGACAGCAGCCAGACCATCAACGGCCTCGATGGCAACGACTACATCTTCGGACGCGGCGGCGACGATACGCTCTACGGCGACGCCGGCGACGACATCCTGATCGGCGAAGCGGGCAATGACAGCCTGTTCGGCGGCACGGGTTTCGATCATGCCAACATTCACGTCCCTTTCGGCACGCAACCGCTGAGCTATAGCGTTTCCGGCGCGATCGCCACCGTTACAGGCAGCAGCGGGCCGCTCTTTGCAATCGAGCGGCTGGCTGGCGGCACCTACGAGGTCCGCGATCTCCGTCCCGGCGCGCCCGCGGGCGTCGACACCCTGGCTGCCGATATCGAGGCTTTCACGGTGGTCATCGACCCGGAGAACCCGGGTCCCTTCCCGTTCGATGCACTGACATTGCGGCTCCAGCCCTCCGCCCAGCCGGGCTACATTGCCGGGAGCGTCTTCGGTGAAACCCTCGACGTCATGGCGCTGATGCCGACGGTCGATGCCGACACGCCGGTCTCCGTCGATGCGGGCGACGGCGACGATGCGATCACCGGCCATGCCGGCTCCAACTTTATCACCGGCGGCGCCGGCGACGACGAGATCTCCGGGGGCGGCGGCTTCGACACGGCGAGCTATGCGCTGCCCGCCGGGACGGCAGGGACCTTGTCCTCCGTCACCACCGGCAACGTTACCCTCGTGCGCCTGACCGACGGCGCGACCGTGACCGATGTGTTCCGCGTCACGGCCTCCGGTGCCTCGGTCACCGTCGAGGATCTGAGGCCAGGGTCGCCGCTGGGCACCGACATCGTCCATATCGGCTCCGGCCCGTCCTTCGAGACCGAGTTGCTCGCCTTCGCGATCAGCGGCGTCGGCAATGGGCCCCCTGTCCAGACCCTCTATCTCAATATTGCGCCGCAGGCCTTCAGCAATGCCGGCGGCGGCTTCATCCAGGGAGGCATCGGCGCCGATACGATCTCCGCCACTGTCTTCTTCGCCAGTGCCGGCGCTGCCGATGCCATCGGCATCAACGGCGGCTCCGGCGATGACGTCATCACCGGCCATGCGGGCTCGAACTTCATCACCGGGGGAGCAGGGGACGATGTCATCAGCGGCGGCGGCGGCATCGATTCCGCCGCCTTCATGTTGCCGTTGGGCACACCCGGCACGCTGAGTTCCGTCACGGCGGGAGCGGTCACGCTGGTGAAGCTGGCCGAAGGCGCCGCCACGACGGACGTCTTCCGGATCACGCAGACCGCCAGCGGCTGGACAGTCGAGGACCTGCGCCCCGGCTCCCCGCTCGGCACCGACACGCTCGACCAGACCGTCGAGAACCTGTCCATCGGGATCGAGGGCAGCCCGGGTCAGCCCCCCGTGCAGTCGCTGTTCCTGAACCTGACGCCGCAATTCTTTCCGAACGGCAATGGCGGCTTCGTGCAGGGCGGTATCGGCAGCGACGTCGTCTCGGTCGCGACTCTGGCTCCGGCTGCGGGCGCGACCGACGTCGTGGGCGTCAATGGCGGCTCCGGCGACGACATCATCACCGGCCATGGCGGCGCGAATTTCATCGAGGGCGGCGCCGGCAACGATGCGATCGCCGGCGGCGGCGGCCGCGATGTGGCGCAATACATCCTGCCGTCGGGCACGGCGGGCTTCATCGGCGCCGTTCGCGACGATGACGACGTCGTCCGCCTGACCTTGAACGACAATGGCAGCGTCAGCGACCTGTTCTCCATCGTTCGCAATGGCAATGGCACCTGGACAGTCACGGATCTGCGTCCCGGCGCACCGTTGGGCACCGATACGCTCGCGGCCGATGTCGAGCAGATCTCGGTCTTCGTGCCGTCGTCGCCGGCGGCGATCGTCGTCAACCTCGTGCCGCTGACGGAGATCGCCAACGGCGTCACTTCGGTCTTCGGTTCGATCGAGCCCGACGTCCTCACCGCGAGCGGCCCGTCCAACAGCCAGATCAACCTCTTCGGCAATCTCGGCAACGACACGCTGACCGGCCATGGCGGCACGAACTATCTCAATGGCGGGCCGGGTCGTGACGTGCTCGACGGCGCCGGCGGCAACGACACGCTGGTGGGCGGCGGTGGCGCGGACCAGATCAATGGCGGAGCCGGATCCGATCTCGTCAACTATGGCGACGAGACCGGCGTCACCGGCGTCGTCGTCAACCTGTCGGGCGCGGCCGTCACGGTCGATGGCACGGTCTTCGCGGCGCGCACCGCCCGCGACAGCTACGGCCAGACCGACACGCTCTCCGGCATAGAGAACATTCGCGGCACGACCTTCGCCGACACGCTGATCGGCGACAATCTCGAGAACGATCTCCAGGGCGGCTCCGGCAACGACACGCTGATCGGCAACGGCGCTTCGGACGGCTTCAATGGCGGCGCTGGAGACGACCTCATTGACGGCACGGCCGTGCCCGGCGACAGCGACGATACCGACCAGGTCTACTACCAGTTCACCAACGAGACCGTCGCCACGGGCGTCCGCGTCAACCTTTCGGGGAACGCGGTCACCCATCTCGATGGCGGCGTCATCGCGGCCCGCTCCGGCCAGGACAGCTATGGCGGCGTCGATACGCTGATCGACATCGAGGTCGTCCGCGGCACCAACCTCGCCGACGTGCTCTATGGCGGCGACAACGGCAATGCCGATTTCGAGGGCTTCCGCGGCCTCGGCGGAGCCGACTACATCGATGGCGGCGCCGGCTTCGACGAGGCGCGCTACGACCGCGACGCCCAGTTCGGCGGCACCGCCAGCGTGGTCGTCAACCTTAGCGGCTCGAGCCGCACGGTCGATCGCGACGGAGCCGGCCCTCAGGCGCCTGTCACGGTCGCGGCCGGTTCGGCGATCGACGGCTTCGGCACGATCGATACGCTCGTCGGCATCGAGGCGGCGCGCGGCACCGTCCAGGCCGACGTCTTCATCGGCGGCGGCGAGGACAATGCCTTCATGGGCCTCTCAGGCGCCGACAGCTTCGATGGCGGCGGCGGCACCGACACGGTGCGCTACGATCAGGAGTTCAACAATGGCGGCGCGCCCGTGGGCGTGCGGGTCAATCTGAGCGGCACCGTCCAGACCCTGGGCGGGACAGTCGTCGCGGCGGGAACGGCCATTGACAGTTTTGGCGCCACCGACAGCCTGACCAGCATCGAGACGATCCGCGGTACGCGCTTCGACGACATCGTCCATGGCGGCAATGCCGGAGAGACGCTGCGTGGCGAGGGCGGCAACGACGTCTTCTACGGCAATGGCGGGATCGACACGCTCAGGCTGAACGGCAACCGCGTCGATTACAGCGTCACTGCGATCGCGCCCGGCCGCTTCGAGGTCGTCGATCTGCGCACCGGCTCGCCTGACGGCACCGACACGATCTACGATGTCGAGCGCATCCGCTTCCTCGACGGCACGGTCGACATCTCCGTGCCCGAGGCGGCGCCGACCGACATCACCGTCACGGGCCCGCTCTCCGTGCAGGACACCAGCGGGGCCGGCACCACGGTCGCGACCTTCGGCGTCGTCGATGCGGGCGATCTCGGCCCGCACATCTACACCCTTGTGGGCGGCGCGACCGACCGTTTCGCGATCGCCGGCGACCGGCTCGTCGTCGCCGCTGGCGCGAGCTTCGACGCCGAGAACGAACCGGTGATCTCGGTGACCGTGCGCGTGACCGATCCCAGCGGGCTCAGCTATGACGAGACCTTCACCGTCACCGTCGGCAGCCGCAGCCTCGGCGGGTCCGGGAACGATACGCTGACCGGCACCGGCGGAGCGGACCGGCTGTTCGGCCAGGGCGGCAACGACATCCTGATCGGGCTCGACGGCGACGACGCGCTCAACGGCGGCACGGGCGCCGACGAGATGCAGGGCGGTGCGGGCAACGACTCCTATACGGTCGACGATGCCGGCGATCAGGCGATCGAGACCGTCGGTGGCGTCGATGCGGGCGGGCTCGATCGGGTCACGGCCTCGGTCAGCTTCACCCTCGGAGACTTTGTCGAGAACCTGACCCTGACCGGCACCGCCGACATCGACGGCACCGGCAACGGGCTGGACAACCGCCTGCTCGGCAATGCCGGCGCCAACGTCCTCGACGGACTGGACGGCGAAGACACGCTGTACGGCTATGGCGGCTCCGATACGCTGCGCGGCGGCGCCGGTAACGACCGGCTCGACGCCGGCACGGGTGCCGATCTCATGGCCGGCGGTGCCGGCGACGACACCTATTATGTCGACGATGCGCTCGACCTTGTCAGCGAGGATGACGGGCAGGGCGGCGATGCCGGCGGCCTCGATCTCGTGATGGCGACCACCAGCACGGTGCTCGCAGTGCATGTCGAAGATCTGCGACTCCTCGGCAGCGAGGCCATCGACGGCACCGGCAATGACGACGCCAACACGCTTCTGGGCAACAATGCCGCCAACCGCCTGGTCGGCCGCGGCGGCGCCGACACGCTGAACGGCTATGGCGGCAACGACATCCTCGAAGGTGGCGATGGCGAGGACATCCTCACCGGCGGCGATGGTGACGACACCCTGCGCGGCGGCGCCGATGCCGACGTGCTGAGGGGCGGAACCGGCTTCGACGCCATGTTCGGCGGCGCCGGGGACGATGTGTACTATGTCGACGATCTCGGCGACACCGTCAGCGAGGATGACGGCAGCGGCGGCGATGCCGGCGGCTTCGACACCGTCTACACCACCGTCGATCTCACGGCCGCAGAAGGGATCGAGATCATCCGCGCCAGCGGCGGGGCGGCGCTCTCGCTTACCGGCAACGACGGCGCCAACACCCTTCTCGGCAACGCGGCCGCCAACATCCTCGACGGAGCGGGTGGCGACGACACACTCAACGGCGGCGCCGGCAGCGACACGCTGCGCGGCGGCGACGACGATGACCGCCTGCTCGGCGGTGACGATGCCGACCAGCTCTTCGGCGGTGCCGGCGACGACCGCCTCGATGGTGGCGCAGGCGCGGATTGGATGAATGGCGGGTCCGGCAACGACACCTATTACGTGAATGACCTCGGCGACGTCGTCAGCGAGGATGACGGCAGCGGTGGGGATGCGGGCGGGTTCGACGTCGTCTTCAGCAGCGTCGACATGACGCTTTCCGCAGGGATCGAGAACCTGTCTCTCACCGGCGCCGCGGCCGTCAACGGCACCGGCAACGGCCTCGACAACCGCCTCCTGGGCAACAACGCGGCCAATCTCCTCATCGGAGCGGATGGCGCCGACCAGCTTGTCGGCAATGGCGGCAACGACACGCTGATCGGCGGCGGCGGCAGCGACAACCTCAATGGCGGGGCAGGCATGGACCGCCTCATCGGCGGGCTGGCGCGCGACATCCTCACGGGTGGGGCGGATGCCGACACTTTCGTCTTCGAGGCACTGCCCGACACGCGCGACACCATCACCGATTTCCAGTCGGGCCTCGACAAGATCGAGATCGCGAGCGCGGCCTTCGGGGGTGGGCTGGTTGCGGGAGGCTCGGTCAACCTCGCCGTCAACGGGCCGCTCGCGGCCGGCGTCGCCGGTTTCACCTACAGCACGACCAGCGGCGCCCTCGCCTGGGATGCCGATGGGCAGGGCGGCGCCGCCGCAGTGGCCGTGGCCGTCCTCACGACCAAGCCCCTGCTGACGGCGAGCGACTTCCAGCTCGTCTGAGGTGGCCTGACCGGCGCGCCCTGCGCGGGCGCGCCGGCCTCAGGGCCTGCGGGCTGATGCCACCTGCTTCAGGGCGAGCGCCGGAAAGAGTGTGTCGATCGCCTCGATCTCGGCCCAGAGTTCGGCGGTGATCCAGGCCCGGATGTCCCGGATGATCGGGCGCGCCGGCCGGTTGCGCGGCGTCAGCAGAACGCAGAGCCTCTCGCCCACGGTCAGCCGCTCGGCCGCGGGCACCAGGGCGCCAGATCGCAACGCATGGGCGACGACCGTGATCCAGCCGAAGGCAATGCCCTGCCCGAGCATGGCAGCCTGCACCACCACCGCATAATCGGAGAAGGTCAGCGTCTTGGCCGGCCCCGACCGCCCGGTCCGGAAGGTGCCGTGGCGGTCCGGCCAGTCCGAGGGGGAATCGGTCAGCTGGATGAGCGTGTTCCCGCCAACCATCTCATCCCCGCCAGCCGGGTAGCAATAGCCGGGGCTGCAGACCGGCAGCATGACCTCGCGGGCCACGAGCGCCTCCGATGGCACGGGTTCGTCCTCCGCCACGAAGCGCATGCCGAGATCGACATTCTCGACCGGGCCACGCAGCGAGCCGGCGATCATCTGGAAGCGCAGATCGACCTGCGGGAATCGGGCCTGGAAGCGGTCCATCCGCGGCATGAGCCAATGCGTCGTAAAGGCCGAGGAGACCGAGATCGTCACCGTCTCCTTGCCGCCGCGCAGACGCTCCACGTCGCGGAGGCCCGCCTCGATGCTACGGAAGCCCTCCGCGACGCGGCGGTAGAGAATCTCGCCCTCGGGCGTCAGCACCGCGCCCTTGCCGCCACGCTCGAACAGCCGCAGGCCGAGATGGCTTTCGAAGCGGGACAGCATCCGACTCACCGCCGGCTGCGTCACGTTCAGTTCCTCGGCCGCGCGCGTAAAGCTGCCGCTGCGCGCCGCCGCCTCGAAAACGAAGAGCGCATTGCTGGAAGACACCATGCGGCGCAGCTCGGACATGACTTCAGGTTATGCAGTTCCTGATTATTCGGCAATTGCCGTCCTGGCCTCTGATGCCCTTTCATGACGTGGTCGATTGCAGCTTGCGGCGACGGGCCCGTCAGAGGCCTGCGCCGCCGGGCGAACCGATCGGACCCGTGCCGGTGCTACATAAGATCGTCTTATGGCCCGACGGGATTTCGGTCTTTGCCTCCGCAGCCGGAGCCCGCTCCCATCGGACCGGGCTCGTGCGCGGTGGCGCTGGATCGCAACGGGAGCGGATGATGGCGAAGAGTGGCGGCGAGCGCGTCGAGATCCGGTCGGCCAGCAAGATCTACGGATCGGTGCGGGCGCTGGACGACGTCTCGCTCGACATCGCCGCGCAGGAGTTCGTCTCCCTCCTTGGCCCGTCCGGCTCCGGCAAGACGACGCTGCTCGGCATTCTCGGCGGCTTCGTCCAGCCCTCGGCCGGCACCATCCTGTTCGGTGGCCGCGACGTCACCTTCACCCCGCCGCACAAGCGCGACATCGGCATCGTCTTCCAGAACTACGCGCTGTTCCCGCATATGAGCGTCGGCGAGAACGTCGCTTTTCCGCTCAGGGCGCGGCGCCTGCCAAAATCGACCTATGCCGAGCGTGTCCGCGCGGCGCTCGCGATGGTCGACCTCGCCGGCTATGAGGAGCGCGGCATCGGCCAGCTCTCCGGCGGCCAGCGCCAGCGCGTCGCGCTCGCCCGGGCCATGATTTTCGAGCCGCGGCTGATCCTGATGGACGAGCCCCTCTCGGCGCTCGACAAACAGCTGCGCGAGACCATGCAGATCGAGTTGCGCCAGCTCCACAAACGGCTGGGCGCGACGATCATCTACGTCACCCACGACCAGCGCGAGGCGCTGACGATGAGCGACCGCGTCGCCATCCTGAAGGACGGCAAGCTCGTCCAGATCGACAAGCCCTCCCGGCTTCACGACCACCCGGCGGACGCATTTGTGGCGAGCTTCATTGGCGAGGCGACGCTGTTGCCGGTCGAGCGGGCGGGCGGCGATACCGTCTCCCTTGCCGGAACGCCGATCCGCACGGCCCGCCCCCTGCCCCCCTCCGGCGACCTCGTCCTCGCGATCCAGACCGAGAAGCTCCTGATCGAGGACGGCGCCGGAGCGCCAGAGCGCAACCGCTTCTCGGCCCGCGTCACCGACATCGTCTTCCAGGGCGAGAGCCTGCGCGTCTTTCTCGCGCTCGACGACGGCACCCCGCTCAGCCTGCGCCAGCCCAGCCATTTCGAGGCGACGAGCCGCATTCCGCCCGTCGGCGAGCGCGTCGCCATCAGCCTCCACCCGCAGGACACCATCATCGTGCCGAAGGCAGCCCGCTGACGGTCCGCACGCCATCCGATCCGCCAGACCACCAGAGAAGTCGACAGCCATGGCCCTCAAAGATTTCAAGGTTCTCACATTCGACGTCGTCGGCACGCTGATCGACTTCGAGACCGGCGTACTGAACGCTGTGCGCCGCATCGGCGGGCCGGCGGCTGCGAAGCTCAGCGACGACGACATCTTCGGGCCCTATCTGAAGGGCCGCGAGTTGAACTACGACCGCTCCAGCGAAGCGATGAAGCGCGTGTATATTCACCTCGCCCAGGAGCTTGGCCTGCCCGCCGACGAAGGCTCGGCGGATTCCTTCCAATACGCCATTCTGCAGCATCCGGCCTTTCCGGACTCCGTCGAGGCGCTGGCACGGCTGCGCAAGCATTTCCGGCTGGTCGCGATGACCAATGCCGACCGCTCCACCTTCGCCTTCTACTCCCACACGCTCGGCAACCCCTTCCATGACAGCGTCACCGCCGACGAGGCGATTGCCCCCAAGCCCGATCCGCTGTTCTTCGCCTTCAACCGCGGCCGGCAATCGGCTCATGGCTTCAAGCAGGAGGAGATCCTGCACGTCGCCCAGAGCCAGTATCACGACATCGGCGTCGCCAAATCGCTGGGCTACAGCACTTGCTGGATCGAGCGGCGGCAGGGTCAGGCCGGCTTCGGCGGCACGCCGGCCGTGCCGGAGCTGACCAAGCCGGACTACCATTTCCCGACACTGGCGGCGCTCGCCGACGCCGTCGAGGCCGGGGCCTGACGCCTTGAACGCCGTCCCGGCCTGGTCGTCGCTGGAAGCCGCGCCCTCGCTCTGGGGCGCGACGGCGACGCCGCTGCGCCCGTTCCGGGCGCTGACCGGCGATACGCAGGCCGATGTCGTCATCATCGGCGCCGGCTACACCGGCTTGTCGGCAGCGCATCACCTGACGCAGAGCGGCCTGTCCTCGATCGTGCTCGAGGCCAATCGCCCCGGTTGGGGCGCCAGCGGCCGCAATGGCGGTGTCATCACCGCCAAGTTTCGCCTCTCCTTCCCGGCCATCGCGAGCGCCTATGGCAAGCCCATGGCGAAGCGCATGTACGAGATCGCGCTGGAGGCGACCGACATCGTCACCGAGTTGGTTGAGGCCTACGGCATCGAGAGCGCCGCGCTGACCCGCTCCGGCCAGGTCAAGGCCGCCCACAACCACGAGACGCTGGCCTATGCGGTGAAGGAGGCCGACTGGCTGCGCGCCGAGCTCGGCGACACCACCATGTCGGTGCTCGATGCCGGGCGGGTGCGCGAGGAGACCGGATCCGACGGCTTCGTCGGCGGGGTCCTCAATGCCGGCTCGGGCGGCATCCATCCGCTCAACTACCTGCACGGCCTCGCCGAGGGCGTCGCGGCGCAGGGCATTCCGATCCATGCCGAAACGCCCGCCTTGCGCCTGCGCCGCGAGGGCGACGGCGTGCTCGTCGAGACGCCGGGCGGGGTCGTGCGGGCCAAGCAGGCGATCATCGCCACCAACAGCTATTCGGACCTAACCCCGGCGACGCAGGCCTATCAGCGCACGTTGATCCCCTTCCGCAGCGCCATCATCGCGACCGAGAGGCTCTCGCCCAACCTCGCCGCCACGGTGATGCCGACGCGCCGGACCTATACCGAGACCAAGCGGATGATGCGCTGGTTCCGCATGGTCGACGACCGCATCGTCTTCGGCGGGCGCGGCGCTTTCGGCAAGACGGATTCGCCCGCCGCCTTCCGCGCGCTGCACAAGGCGATGATCGGGATCTTCCCGCAGGTTGCCGACGTGCCGCTGGCCTATCGCTGGTCGGGCCTCGTCGCGATGACGCTTGATTCCGTGCCTCATGTCGGGCGCGTCGACGACCGCGTCATGCTCGCCATGGGTTACAACGGCGCCGGCGTCGCCATGTCGAGCCTGATGGGCCGCTATCTCGCAGCCTTCGCCCGCGGCGAGCGGCCCGATGTCGGCCTGCTCGATGCCGGCCGCATGCGCCGCGTTCCGTTTTACCCGCTTCGAGAGCCGGCCGTCCGCATGGTCGCCGGCTGGTACCAGCTTCTAGACGCGATCGGACGGTAGCCCTCGAAGATCCGATCCAACAACAGGGGATAAGCACATGACGAAACGAAGCCTGACCTTCGCGACCGCCTGCGCCGCCGCGGGCCTGTCCCTGGCTCTGACGAGCCCGCTCCCTGCCCAGGCGGCCGAACAGATCATGTTCGTCTCGCAGGGCGGCGCCTATCAGAAGGCGCAGACCATCGCGATCCTCGATCCCGCTGCCAAGAAGCTCGGCATCACCATCAACCAGGACAGCGTGCCCGACGCCTGGCCGATCATGCGCTCGCAGGTCGCCTCGGGGAAGCCGACCTGGGACGTCGTCGATGTCGCCACCAATTTCTGCCTGCGCGGCGGCGAGCAGGGCATCGTCGAGAAGCTCGACTTCAGCAAGATTCCCAATGCTGCGGCGATGCCGGCGGAGTACCGCAGCGACTGGTCGGTCGCCTACGAGTTCTATTCGAGCGTGCTCGGCTACAGCCTGAAGAAATTCCCGGACGCGGCGACCGCTCCCAAGACCTGGGCCGATTTCTGGGACGTGAAGAAGTTTCCGGGCCGGCGCGCGCTGCGCAACCACCCGCTCGCCACGCTCGAGGCCGCGCTGATGGCCGACGGCGTGCCGGCCAACAAGCTCTATCCGCTCGACGTCGACCGCGCCTTCAAGAAGCTGGAAGAGATCAAGCCGCACATCACCGTCTGGTGGACGTCGGGCGCGCAATCGGCCCAGCTCCTCAACGACGGCGAGGTCGACATGGTGATGGCCTGGAACGGCCGCATTTCGGCGCTCGCGAAGGAAGGCGCCAAGGTCACCTACACCTACAACCAGGGCATCCTGCAGAGCACCTCGCTCTGTGTGCTCAAGGGCGCGCCGAATCTCCCCACCGCGATCAAGTTCCTCAACGAGGCGGTCGATCCGGTGCATCAGGCCAACCTCCCGCTGCACATCGATTACGGCCCGGCCAACCCCAAGGCCTATGACACCGGTGTCATCCCGGCCGCCCGCGTCGGCGAGCTGCCGAGCGCGCCCGCCAATGCCAAGGTCCAGGCGCTGATGTCCTATGCTTGGTGGACCTCCGCAGCCGGCGAGGAGGCCGAGAAGCGCTGGCTCTCCTTCGCGCAGAAGAAGTGAGCCCCATCGTGTGACGTCATTCTCGGGCCGCGCCTAGCGCGGACCCGAGAACCTCTTGCAGGAGATGCCCGGGTCAAGCCCGGGCATGACGAGGATGCTCTCATGACCGCCATCGACCCATCCGCCCGCTACCGGCGCCGCGAGCAGGGGCTCATGCTCCTGCTCGCCTCGCCGGCCGTGCTCGTCATCCTCGCACTGGTGGTCATCCCGGTCGGCTGGCTGATGATCCAGTCCTTCTATGACGGCGGTTTCACCCTGGCTCACTACCGCCGCATCTTCAGTGAGGACATTTACTGGCGCAGCTTCGGGCTGACCTTCCGCATCGCGCTGATCGTCACCGTGATGACGCTGATCCTGGGCTACCCGGTCGCCTATGCCGCCGCCCATGTCGGGCGCCCCTGGGACGTGCTGATCCTCGCCTTCGTCATCCTGCCCTTCTGGACCAGCGTGCTGGTGCGCGCCTATGCCTGGCTTGTCCTGCTCCAGCGCACCGGCGTCACCAACCAGATGCTCGAGGGGCTGGGCCTGATCTCCGAGCCGCTGGCACTCGTCCACAACGAGCTCGGCACGATCATCGCGACCGTCCACATCCTGCTGCCCTTCATGGTGCTGCCGCTCTATTCGACCATGCAGAAAATCCCGCGCGAACTGATGCTGGCCGGCGCCAGCCTCGGCGGCGGGCCGCTGCACAGTTTTCTGCGAATTTTCCTGCCCTTGTCGCTGCCGGGCGTCGTCGCCGGGCTGACGCTGGTCTTCGTGCTGACGCTGGGCTTCTATATCACGCCCGAGCTGCTCGGCGGCGGCCGCACCATCATGATCTCGATGGTCGTGAGCCGGAACGTCGAGCTCTACAATGAGTGGGGCGCGGCCAGCGCGGTCGGGGTGGTGCTGCTGCTCTGCGTGCTGGCTATCTTCATGGCGGTGGGCCGCATCATCCCGCTCGACAAGATGCTGGGACAGAAGTGATGAGACAGCCGCTGCTGCCCCGCCTCCTCTTCGGCGCCTTCGTCGGCCTCGTGCTGATCTATCTGATCCTGCCGCTGCTGATCATCGTGCCGATGTCCTTTTCATCGACGCGCTTCCTGACCTTCCCGCCGCCGGCGCTATCGCTGCGCTGGTACGCCGAGTATTTCGGCAGCGCCAACTGGATGCAGGCGACGCGGATGAGCCTGCTGATCGGCATCCTGACGGTCATCGTCGCGACGCCGCTTGGCACCGCCGCCGCCTATGCGATCAGCCACTCGCAGACCAGGCTGATGCGCGCCCTGCACATGATGCTGATGCTGCCGCTGATCGTGCCGATCATCATCGTCGCGATCGGCATCTTCTTCGTCTATGCCAAGGTCGGGCTGATCCAGACCCTGACCGGGCTCGTGCTCGCCAATGTCATGCTGGGCCTGCCCTATGTCATCACCTCGGTCGTCGCCGGGCTGCAGAGCTTCGACAAGACGCAGGAGATGGTCGCCCGCAGCCTCGGCATGAACCGCTTCCGCGCCTTTCTCACCGTGACGCTGCCGCAGATCAAGGGCAGCGTCTTCGCCGGCGGCATCTTCGCCTTCATCTCGGCGATCGACGAGACGATCATCGCCCTCTTCGTCTCGGGCGGTCAGTACCAGACCCTGACCAAACGCATGTTCACGGCGCTACGCGACGAGATCGACCCAACCATCGCCTCGATCTCGACGCTGCTGACCGCCGCCTCCTTCATCCTCGTCCTGCTTGCGACGACGGGCCAGAAAAAGGCGGCTTGAGCCGCGCTGCGCTCAGTCAGCGCGGTCAGAAGACAAAAAAGCCGCCCTGCAAGGACGGCTCGGATCGACGTGGGACTGAAGGGCTGGACATCCAGCTGTGCAGCGCGATGGCGCTCCCATGGGGAAACGCATCAAAATTAAATAAAATCATATAAATCAATATTTTAAGGCGATATGACGATCCATAAATCTTGCTATTCTAACCATGTTTCTAACCACTCATTGAACCATTTCAGAACCTCGCCCTCCCCTCCAGCGTGTGGAGAAATCCACGTCGCCCATCAAGATTGGCGGCGAGACACCGGCGCGCAGGAGCATCCCTGGGAACCCTATGGCTCGGCCATGGTGGTGAAGACGCAGCCAAGCCTCGACAAAGACGGCAATGTGCTCGACTGGACGCTCGATCTCTGGTCGACCCCGCACGGCACGAGGCCCAGCGGCCAGGCCGGCAACCTCCTTTCGGCACGCTATCTGGAAAAGCCATTTGCAATCCCGGTGCCCCAGAATGGCGGCCCGCCGAACTATGCCGCCGACAGAAACGCCATCGCGCTCTACGAATTTCCAAGTCATAAGGTGACGACGCATTTCATCACGCAGATGCCCGTTCGAGTCTCCTCGACGCGCGGGCTCGGCGCTTATGGCAATGTCTTTGCGATCGAATCCTTCATCGACGAACTCGCTGTGGCTGCCGGGATCGACCCGGTCGGCTACCGGCTGCGTTTCCTCAAGGACGAGCGAGCCCGCGCTGTCCTGGTGAAGGCGGCAGAGGCGTTTGGCTGGGAGCGCTGGCAGAAGCGCCCCGACCATGGCCGCGGCATCGCCTTCGCCCGCTACAAGAACGTCGCCGCCTATTGCGCCGTGGCGCTGGAGGTCGCGGTCGACCGGTCCACCGGCGTGGTGCGCGTCCTGCGCGCCACCGCCGCCAACGAAGCCGGTGAGATCGTCAACCCAGACGGCATCGCCAACCAGATCGAGGGCGGGCTGATCCAGTCGCTGTCCTGGTCATTGAAGGAAGAGGTGAAATTCGACGGCACCCGCATCTTGTCCGATGGCTGGGACAGCTACCCGATCCTGACCTTCAGCGAGACCCCGCCTGTCGAAGTCGTGCTGATCGACCGCAAAGGTGCGCCGTTCCTGGGTACGGGCGAGGCCTCGCAAGGGCCGACCGGTGCCGCGCTCGCAAACGCGTTGGCCGACGCGATCGGCGCACGCTTGCGGCAGTTGCCGTTCACGCCCGAGCGGGTCAGGGCAGCACTCAAGGCTTAGCGTCGCAGGCCGTTCGCGCTGCTCCTCGGCAGCGGTAGAGCAAGGCCGGGGCGATGATCCCGCCGCCAGCCTTGCCCGTCGACTGACTGCCGACGGACGGTGACAAGGCTGCCGACCAGAAGCCTTCAACATCGAGGCATCACTGCGAACAGGCACGCCATTTGGCCATGCCCACGACCTCGGATGTCGTCGTGTCTGCGATCACCGGACCTCTAGCGATCTTCGGGGTCAGCTGACGAGCGTCTCCGGAGGCTGCAAATAGGCTTGTCGCATGGTTTTGGCGTTGGCACGACGGGAGCGAAGCTTATTTGAATTGCCGGGCAACCATTCCAATCGTCCGCGGTTCTTACCTGTTCAGCCTAGGGAAGCTCGTCATGACAAGAACCGTCCTGGTCGTCGAAGACGAGCCGCTCATTCGCATCGGCGCGATCGACCTCATCGCGGATGCTGGCTACGCTGTTCTGGAAGCCACCAATGCTGACGAAGCGATCCTGCTGCTGGAATCGCACCCCGAGATCCGCGTGGTCTTCTCCGACATTGAAATGCCCGGATCGATGGACGGCCTGAAGCTGATGCACGCGGTGCGTGAGCGCTGGCCGCCGGTGACCCTGATCCTGGCCTCTGGCCGAATGGTGCCGCACCTGAGCGAGATGCCCACTGACACCGCGTTCCTGCGGAAGCCGTACGGGGATGAAGAGCTGTTGCGACTGCTGGGCGCGATTGACTGGGGCGAGGCTGTTTCGGCTTAATCGCCAACGGCGACTTGAACACAGGCTAGGACCTGCGTGGTGACCCGACGCATTCGCTCTCGCGTTGGGAGGGCTGCAGTGCCCCGCTTCTTCTTTGATACCGACAATGGCTCGGAACGGCTGATCGATTTGGAGGGTCGCGAGCTGCCAGATAACGCGGCTGCCCGGTGGGCTGGCTTGGAGACCTTGCCGGACATGGTCCGCGACAAGATCGCCGAGGGCGACCACCGCACCTTCAGCGTCGTTATCCGCAACGCGGAGCAGGTTGTGATTTATACGGCTACGCTCGTCCTGATGGGCGGCTGGAGGAACCACAGGAGCCGCTCCCGTAGGGGGATCTCGATTGTCGTGCGCCTTTCGAGAGCCATTCCCAAGCAGACCAGAACTCTCACCGGCCCCTAGCTCGCCAGTTTGAAGGCCTTCAAGGTCAACGTCACGATCAAGCCCTCAGGCTCCCAAGCGTAGTCGATCGCGCCGCTCAGCTGCCCGGTAACGCTGCGGGCGACAAGACGGCTGCCATAACCATTGACCTTTGACGGCTCGACCACAGGACCGCCACGCTCCATCCAGACGATCTTGATGTCATCTCCGTCCAACGAGCCGGATACGTCGAGCGTTCCTTCGTCGGCCGACAACGCGCCGTACTTGACGGAGTTGGTGGCCAGTTCGTGGATCACCAGAGCCAGCGTGGTAGCAGCCCCCTCACCGACGCCCATGCGGGGAACAGCGACACGGATGCGCCCGCTGAAGGCGCCCATATCCTCATAGGGCGACAGCAAGATCGACAGCAGGTCACCTAGCAACGCCGCGGTTCCCTGGTGACCTGGCAGCGGCCGCACCAAGTCGTGGGCTCTCCCGAGCGACGTCAGCCGGCTTGTCAGGTCCTTGGCCATCTCTGCGGCTGTCGTCGACGAGCGGGACGCGATCTGGGTCAACCCCGACGCGATCGCCAGGAGGTTCTTGACCCGGTGGCTCATCTCGCCCGCGAGGAGTTCATGTCCTTCCTCGGCTTGCTTGCGCCCGGTTACATCAAGAAAGATCCCATACATATAACCTTGGTGAAGGCCGGAATCGTTGCCGAGCCCTCGCGCCGAGATCCACCGGATATCGTCACCGATCATGATGCGAAAATCGATTTCGTAGGCGCCCTCGATGCCGCGCGTGGCGGTGAACGCGGCGCGAACCCGGTCGCGATCGGCTGGGTGGATGCGGGCCGACAAATCCTCGAAGACCAACTCCGTGGTCTCATCGACGGCCCACATTGCGAAACCCTGCTCGTCCATGACGAACGTGTCTTTCTCAACGTTCCACGACCACAGGGCGACGCCCGCCGCCTGGATCGCGCGGCGTAGGCTGTCAGGCGTCCAGTGGCTGAATGGCAAGGGCATACCTCGATCACAAACGTGATCCACAATTACACGGGCTGCCGAGCCGAGCTATGGCGATTGATGGCCGGAAGGTCCGACGCAAAAAAGGCCAAGCGCGAGCTTGGCCTCTTCCTGCAACCTCTGATCATCAGCGCCAGTACATCCGTGGTCGCCGACAATGACGGGGTTAAATCATGCAGCCTGAAGCTGCTCAGCGGCCATCTTGCCAGACCGGCTGTCACGGGCGACCTCGAAGCCGAGCTTCTGGCCTTCCTGCAGATCGCGCATACCGGCCCGCTCGACGGCGGAGATGTGAACGAACACATCCTGGCTGCCATCATCAGGCTGAATGAAGCCGAAACCCTTGGTGGAATTGAACCATTTCACTGTGCCGGTGGTCATGAAGAACCCTCCTTGTTGGCAAAACTCTGTCGCCCGCCGGCGACTGCCAACGGGTTCAGAACGATTTCGAAAGGGGGAGTTCGTCAGCGGCGCGCCAAAGCGCGGACTAGAAACGGCCGTCCAAGCAATATCGGTACCAGATTTGTATGCGAGTGCGTAATATTTGTCAAACGCTCTTGCAGCGGAGATATCGCATTGTCGCGCTCTGAGACCCTCAAAACTTATGAGAATTCAGAATTTCTGACTTTTTATGCCAAATTAGGGGTCCGTCGTCAGATGATTTGAGACCATCTCGGTATGTCAGGAACGGAGGCTCTGGCGCATCTGGGTTGAGGCTATGCGGCCTGCAGATGATGCTGCAAGCGTCTCTGCTGGATGGTCTGGCGCTTGATCCTTTCGCGTTCGGTGAGGCTGTCCTGCCTGCGGCCGAAGTAGACATCGGCGAGCATCAGATTGCCGAGGCTCTCGTGAGACCGGGCATGGTTGTAATGCTCGACGAAGGCCGATGCCTTCTCCGGCCCGGATTTCTGTCTCATCTGCGCTCCATAAGGGCTGCGATGATCCAGAAATCCTCCCTTCCCGAAAACCCTTAAACTAGCTCAAGAGCGTTGAAGGCGGACAGACCTGCATAGCCTGAAAGCCCATTGACTATGGCTTCGTCGGCACCCACAGCTTCGCCAAGCACCTGAAGGCGCTACGATGTAGGACACCCAACGAGGTCATCTACGAAGCCTGGACCAAACACCCATCAATATTCAAGATCGACCCGCGCCATCTCATTCTGGGACCACACAGCTAATATTGAATCAAACATTCGCGCGCTAGAACCTTATCGGGCGATCGGTACAGATCTCTCACATATTGTCGGGCTGTTTTCTTTTGAGGCAGCGCTACCGGCCCTTCATCCGAATACCATGCCTTCTTGCGCTTCGATCGCAGCAAAAGCAGCGTCTCGTGGCGCGCCCTCGTCAGGCCGACATAAAGGTCGCGTTCGTCGAGCCTGTCGCCGTCGAGAATAAGAAGGCCCTTGTCGATCGTCGCGCCCTGGAGGCCGAACAGCGTGCTGACATAGGCATACCCCAGATGGGCATCGCCATTCTCATCATGCCACTCCGAGAGACGCGCCGAGACAGCCTTTGTCGACCTCTTGCCCTGCGCCTTGATCCGCAGAGAGAGCTTCAGCGAAAGGTCACCATCATCGTGTTCAGTCATCGCGTCGATGCGTGCAACAGATCCGTTGACGATTTCGGGATGCACCCGCGATCTGCGTAGAAAACGAACGTGATCACCGACTTGCAGCTCAAGCGACCGACGCATCCCATTGGGTGCCATCGCGAAAATGCGATGCGCCTTTCCTCTCAAGACCCCCAACGCCGCCAGTTGATGGCGAAAAGCCCGGCTGATCTCATCGACTTGGTGATTGGTTTTGACAATGACAACGGATTTTCCCTGGCCACCGCGCGCAGTAAAATGCGGCGTGAGCCAGTCGACCGCTTGGTGCGACAATTCGGTTTCAGACTTCACGTGCTGAAGCCGGTTCCATCGATCCATGATGTGAAGCCCTGCGGCGGTGTTACCCTCCACGAGTCGAGAGACGACATCGCGATACCATCCGTCCTGCTGTCGATGCACGTGCTTCAGGGTCGCGGTCGCTGCGAAGGGGTGCACGAGACGAAAGCCCGAGCCGGCCGCGATCGGACGCAGCTGCTGAGGGTCGCCGATCATGACCAGCTTGGCGCCCCGCTCCTGGGCAAAGCGCAGCAACTGCACCATGCGTTCTGTGCCGAGGAGGCCGACCTCGTCGACCAACAGCACGGTTCGGCTGTCGATGCCCAGATGGCGGCCCTTATGGCCAAGAACGGTGGCCAATGATGCGAATGGTATCGAACAATCTGTGCCCATTTCGAGGCAGACACGCCAGGCCTCCGCAGTCGCGATGACCTTGCATTTCGCCTCCTGATAGGCCGCCACGACAGGCTTCAGCATCGTCGTCTTGCCGGTTCCCGGCGCGCCGTGGATCAGCACGAGCCGGGCCTCCGAGCAAGCGAGGTCAGCGGCGACCTCCTGTTCAGGAACGAGCCGTTCGACTGCGTCGAGGACCGCCTGCCTGATCGTCGGGGCCGAGTGAAAGGGCGTTTGCGCTAGCTCTGAGGCGATGGCTGCAGCTTCCGCTTCGCGCGCCAGCATGGCCGCCGTGGTCCATCGCGGCAGGCGATAACTCGCTGCGTCAGCAAGGCGCCGCAAAAGCGACGAGGCGCTCGCCGTTTGATCAAGCACCTCTGTGGACGGGGGAACATGGACACGATCGATAACAAGTTGCGAGGCCAAGACCTGCGCGAGCCGCTCCCGGCCGAAGACAGCCTCGTGTTCGGTGGCCCTCGCAAGAGCCCGCTCAACCGTGCGCATCCGCTTTCGCTCAGACGGCTCGCTTGCGGGCTTGTTGTGTCGGCGCGTCGCGCCATCGATGACGTTGTTGACGTCAATGTTAAACGTGATGGCCTCGTCGCTCCACGCCTCGAACAGCTCCGAAACATCAAATGTCTGTTTCGGCGCACGTGTCATCGACAGCGCCAGCCCCATTGTAAGTCTTGCACGGTGTCGTGCCTTGACCCGTGCGCCGAAATCCTTGGCGCCCGTGGTTCGCTTGCTGAACCTTTGGACCGCTTCGGATGAAACACCTGCCAGCTGAAAACGGCCATCATGGCCGACCGGCTCGACCTGAAACCCGAGGTTGCGTAGTTCGAATGCAAGGGCCGCGAAATGCCAAGCGGCCAAGGCATATTTCCAATGTTTCAGACCTCGATCGAAGAGAATCTTCAGTCGGCCATCATGGGACCGAATGATATCGGGAACGATCGCGTGAGTATGCAAATTCGGATCAGGATGGACCTTCCCGTCGTCTCGTTTTGTGTTCCGTGATGTGCCATGCAGGAAGAGGGCGCAAAACGAGATCGCCGGACGCGTTCTCTGATCCTTGGAATTGCCGATCCGCTCAAGGGCCACATGCTGGAAGAACAGGTCCATAGCCCGCTTCACCGCACGATGCTGCGCCTCCTCAATGTTAAGTCTGAGTTCGCCAGTGCCCAAGGCCCAGATCAGAGAAACCGATTTCGGTACCGAAAAACTGATATCTCTCGCCGATGGGCTCTCCCCTGGAGCGTCTTCGGTGTCCGCCGGTGTGGTTTTCTTTTTTGAGCGCGCAGGTGGTCCAGATTCATTGGTCCAAGGCAGCTTACGCTCCATCACCAACCGAAGATCGTCCTTGGTAACCGGGGCGCCGTCAGGAACACCCATGCGCGGATCTGGTGAATACCAGACACCGTGAGCCAGATCGGACCGCGCCGCAAGATCTTTTTCCTGATAGTAATAGTGCGCCCTGAAGGCCGCATTGTCCGAAACCGCCATGCATCGTCCCCTGAATGCTGCGGCAAGCTAACCCCCCAAACGAATTCAGACGGTCAAAAATGATCCTGACAATTTGAGACAACCATCGTCTATCGACCACCTCTGGGAACTCCGGCAAATCTTGGTTGATGGCGTGTTGAAACGGCTTTCGCACCGCGCTTTGCGGCTTGGTGCATAGAACTATCAAAACAACATCAGGAGTGCCCCAGCCGCAGCCGCTGAGCCACGAAGGTCTGCCGGTCAGAGCAGATGGCGCCCTACCCGAGCGGATCAAAAATCAACTCAACCAGCGGCAGTCCGGGCTCATGCCGCGGGCCGTGCCGCACCCGGCCAGCGCTTGGTGCATAGAACTATCAAAACAACCAAGAGGGTGGCCGCCTGCGGGCCGCATATAGAAAAATTTTCGCCCGCGCCTCTCGGCGCGGGGAGCCTCCGGCAAAGCCGTCGGCAGGCGGGCTCAACGCCCGCGGCGGGACCCAGCGACCATCTGACGATCGTCGCAGCAAGCAATAGCAAACGCGAAGGGACGTCCTTTTGGGACCGAATTCTCAGGAACCCCCGGAGAAAAGGAAACTCAAGATGACGAACGCTCCCCGCCGCACACCTCGCACCTGCTTCGGCCACATTAGCCAGCCCAACGGACCCGCGATCACCGACGCACTCAGCGCCATGCTCGCTCATGCGCCAGTAGACTATCTCGACCAATGGCAAGAAGGCGGGCGCCTGCAGGGCAGCGATGTACCCGCAACCGGCGTGAGCCCCGTGGCTCGCAATGTCTGCGAGATCGCAACCGCCCGCTCGTGGGAGCTCGCTCGTCGCCAACCCGATCAACACGGCATCCTGCTGCCCTGCCAAGCCGAACAGGCCGATACAGCGCGGCGAAGCCACGTCGGCCCGCATCGTCGCTGAGCCCTGAAGCACGCCGCTTTGGGAAACGCCCAGCGCCTTGAAGAGACCACGGCTCGTTCCTTCGCAAGACAAAAGCCGCCTTCGGCCGCCGAGAGAGAAAGCCGCTTCCGAGGGAAAGCAGAAAGCACCCCCGAGAAAGAGAGACAGGCAATGACGAACCCCTTCCATCAGACCATCGCCGCGAGCAGCTCAACGCTCCCGGTTTCAAGCCCGAAGGGCGCAGATCGCATGCGTCAGTGGGCTGTGCGCCTCTACAATGCGAACAATGACGCGCTGTTTCACTGGAGCGCCAAGGCGAAGACCGCCCTGGAGGCCGTGGCGACTGCGCACTCGCGATACTCAGACGCTCTGGAGGCGATTTACCGAGCCCAGGGGCTAACTCGCTCGGATGCCAGTTCCGATCTCATCGTCGCCGAAAGCGAAGTCCTGAAGGCCTCGATGCCGAACGCTTGGCGTGTGACCAACAGGGCCAGCTGGGAGGCCGCAAAGCATCCCAAGGCTCAACGCGCCTTGCTGGGGATGCCACTCGCCCATGACATTGTCACGAGCATCGCGATGACAGACCCAGGCTGCATCACCGCGCTCCAGCACGACCATGCGCTCGTCCTCGGGATGTGGCTGTCGGTCGTCGGCAAGGACCAACTCATCGATATCGATAGCTGTTGGCTGGTGTCGACCCCAGACGGCACCGTCCGAGTCCCGCATTCCAACGGCGTGCTCCGCAATGTGTTGCGACTGTTCGCACTGCGGGCTCTTTCGCCACGGCATGCGATCGGGAACCCAAGGAGCCACCCCTTCAACGGCTACCGTCTCGTCATCAACGGCCAGAGCAAGACGCTGCTGGCCGCCCAGATGATCCGCAAGCCGACAGCGCCCTTCGTGGTCCTCAACTGGCTTGAAAGCGAAGGCTTCATGGACGTTGCAAGCCAGTATCGCGGCAGTTTCGAACCTGCAGGCGAAGAAGCGAGGTCACGAGGCTAACAACACTCGGTTCACTGTCAGCCGACAGATCACCGCCCCCGAAAAGTGATGAAGCCCCGCCTCACAGAGTGCGGGGCTTTTTCTCTGAGACAGGTCCGCTGCGGGACGAAGGGACATTCACCCCCGAAAAACGCAAGGACTTCAAAAATGAAACTCTACCACTTCACCGCTTCCGAATACATCGAACCGATCATGACGCACGGCCTCAATCAAGGCGAGGTGGTGATCGACGCTCCGAACCTGGTGCAAAACGGCGTCAACTTGACGACCGATGCCGATCCGCGAGATCACGGCCTGTCGGATGGACGCTTGGTCACGAGCCTTGAGCGTCGCATCTTCGAGCAGATGGACGGCGTCCGCCTGCCGAAGGGAATGCGCTTTCCCGATAAGCGTCGCGTGCGAATCGAGATCGACTTGCCGGAGCACACGCACGGCCTCGTCAACTGGCTCCAATGGTCCGCAACCCATGTCGATCGCGCGACGCGCGAGGGGCTGATCCGGACCGGAGGCGGCATCGTCAAGGCCTCAACCTGGTACGTGTCGTTCGCCCCTATCAAGCCGTCCGCTTTCATCCGGATTGGTATCCGAAACCATGCGGGTTCCTACACGCCCTGCCAGAGCCGGACAGAGGTTCAGCAGGCAATCATGGCTCTGGATCTGCCCGGCGTCCGGCTTGTGCCGACGACGACCGACATTGGCGGCAAAGCGAGCTGACACGCATCCGGGACCGATTGTCCTCAGAGACAATCGGTCCCGATCTCGGCGCCAAAAAGCAGGCCACAAGCTTCAAGAATACCGGTCTGGCGGGTGATCAGCGAGCGCGTCCGGGTCACCGCCGGCCACGAGGTCATGCGCATCCCCCATGGCGGGCGCGAGGTGGCCGTCCATGCCGAGTTGAAGGGGCGCGATGGCCGGATCCTCGACGATATTCATCTAGCCGGGCTCGTGGGAACGCGCGAGCGGCCGATCCACCCGGCGCCGCCGAGATCGCCGCCCGTGCCGACTTCGCTGCTGCGTCCGCTGGCGGAGTATGAGGCGGTTGTCGGGGGGCTTCTGGTAGATGACCAAGATCATCTGACCGCCTTGCTCAGCCGGTTGAAGCTGAGGCGCTGCGCGATCAGCTCGACAGCCTGATCGACAAGGCCCGCCCCCGCGGGCTGACGATGCGGGAGGCGCTGACGCTGTTTTGCGAGCGCGAGGCCCCCCGTCGCGACCAGCGCCGGATCGATAGGTCCTTCGGCCTGGCCCGCTTCCTCTTCGTGCGCGACCTCAGCGGCTTCGACTCTTGGGCTCAGTCCTCCTTCGACAAAGCACAGATGCGCGAGATCGCAACAGGCCGCTTCATCGCCAATGGCGAGGCGGTCTTCCTCACGGGCCCGCCGGGCGTAGGCAAGGCCCATCTGGCGGTCGCGCCCAGGCATGAAGGCATCGTCGCCGGCTACTCGGTCCTGTTCATGCTGGCGACGATGCCGGTTGCGCAACTGGCCAAGGCCCATGGCGAAGAGCAGCTCGAGGAGAAGATCACCCACAACAACAAGCCGAAGCTTCTGATCGTCAATGAACTCGGCAATCCGCGCATCTCAGCCAAGCCCCTGCGCGATGACGCCATCATGCTTCGTGAGGAAGCGCGAAGTCGGTCTGGATAGTAGTCGACGACTGCGCCGGCGACTGACGGGCGCGCGGCGAGCGCCTGTCGGAAAGCCTGAACCTTGTGCAGGGCGGCGAAAACGCCGAGATCGCGGATGGGGTCGAGCACGTCAAACTACCGGAAAGCAGGGTCAAAGGCGCCATCGACGAGCGAGAAGGGGGGACCGATAAAGTAGCGGCCGTCCCCCAGCGCCGTCTCGACACGCGCCAGTTTACCTTTCAGCGCCACGACCTTGGCGTCGAAGGCCGCTTCGTCCTTCGTGGTCACGACTGTCCCGATGTCGGCGAGGATTGAGGAGCCAACCTCCACCTCAACGTGGTGGCGAGCCATGAGGAGTAGATCGGTCGGGTGGAGAGGCATCTTTGGACTCGCAGCACTGTCGGTGACGATCGATCAATCGCAGAACGACGAGATCGCGTCGAAGAAGCTTCACAAAATGGCCATGGACCGACGCGGGCACAACTGACCAAAAAGGGCCGCCATCGTTGCGATGACGGCCCAGAAGTGGTCTCGGGAGTCCGAACAGGGGAATGTTGTCGGGACCCAATGATTAATTGACGATCGAACATGAAGCTTGCATGACGCTGAGCAACGCTACGTCGCTCATGAGCCTTGATTTCAGATGACGCAGCGGCAATCTCGGTTGAGTTATGTGACGGAAAGTGGTGTCATAACCGAACGCGGCATTCCCGCGTTCGGAGGGCTTTCATGCCCCGCTATTTCTTCGACACTGACGACGGCTCAGAAACGGTCATTGACATAGTGGGCCGTGAGCTTTTGGACGACGTCGCCGCACGTTGGGCAGGCCTCGGAACGCTGCCGGACATGGCGCACGACAAGATCACGGAGGGTGACCATCGGACATTTACCGTCAGCGTCCGCAACGCCCAGGACACTGTGATCTATGTGGCCACGCTCGCCCTTATGGGCGGTTGGAAGAACGGCGGCGGCACCGAACGTCTACTCGAACGCGGGAACCACTCCGGGTTTCCGGGGCGCCGGTAGGTTGCCCCAGGGCTGGGACGTCAGAGTCTGTCACCGCTGAGAGGCTTCGGTAGCAACCGGTGCTGTCGCACCGGCGCCGAGCGAGCGCTGCACCATGACGCTGTCGGACCATTTGCCATAGCGATAGGCGACACCCGGCAGCAGCCCGACCCTGACAAAGCCGAAGCGCTCGTGAAGAGCCAACGAGGCGGTGTTCTCCCCATCGATATAGCCGATCATCTGACGGAAACCGGCCGCCGCGCAGGCGTCGATCAGCGCCTGCATCAGCAACCTCCCGATGCCACGTCCGAGATGCTCGTGATGCACATAGATCGAATGTTTCACGGTGAAACGGTAGGCGGGACGCTTGCGAAAGGGAACGACATAGGCATAGCCCACGACCTCGCCGCCGCGCGTCGCCACGAGGTGCGGCAGGCGGCGGTTGCGCAGGTTCTTGCGGCGGTCCTTGAGATCGTCCGGCTGCGGCGTGCCGGTCTCCTCGACCCCGGCTTCGATGCCGCGGCGGATATGCCGACGATAGATCGCCAGCATGGGCTCGACATCGTCGTCGCGCGAGGGACGCACGAAGATCGGCAGGTCAACATCCATGGCGTCGTCCGACCTCAGTGCTCGACCGGCTCGCTGACCACATAGGTGTGTAGGCGGACCCGACCGTCAGCGTCATGCTCGCGATAGACGCCCTGAATCTCGACGTCGAAACCCGGGAAGGCATTGAAGCAGGCCTCGAACATCCTGAGATAGTCGATCATCGGCTTGGCCCGCTGACACAGGCGCTCGCCCGGCACGATGGTGGCGATGCCGGGAGGGTAGACGACGAAGGGCGTGGTGGCGATCCGCCCGGCGATCGCATCGATCGGCAGATAGTCGACATCGTTGCGGACGAGGCAGCGGGCGGCGTCATGCGGCGACATCGCCATCTCCGGCAGATGCTCCGGGGAGAATTGCCGGTTCTGAAGCTCGCTGACCTGATGATCGCGGAAGAAGCGGTGCATCTCGCCACAGAGGTCGCGCAGGCGCACGCCCTCATAGCGAGCCGGCCTGCGCCGATAGAACTCCGGGATCGCGTCTTCGAGGAGGGCGTTATCGTCATGCAGTTTCTTGAAGGCGACGAGCCCGCTGATCAGCGTGCCAGCCTTGCTGGCCTCGACCCCTGGCGTCAGCAGGAAGAGCAGCGAGTTGAGGTCGTTCTTCTCGGCCACGATCCGGTTCTCGCGCAGGAACTGGGCGACGACCGGCGCTGGGATGCCATGCTCCGCATAAGCGCCGGTCACGCGGTCGAAACCGGGCGTGAGGAGCGTCAGCTTGTTGGGGTCGGTCATGGCGAAGCCCGCTTCCATCGCCGCAAAGCCGTGCCAACCCGCGCCCGGCGCAAGCTGCCAGTAAGCCGGGTCGGCGGCGAGTTGGTCGGTGGCGACCATCTCCCAGGCGATGTCGTGCACGCCGCCCGGGCGCGCGGCATCGAGGATCGACACACGCTCCGGCACAAACGGCTCGAAGAACCAGCGGCGCTCGACCCGCGCCTCCTTCTCCTCGAACTCGCGCCGGACCGCCCGGATCTTCTTGCGCAGCTCGATGCCGAGTCGGATCGTGTCGTCCCAGAGCACTTCGCCCGAGCGGCCCTTCATCATCTGCGCGCCGACATCGAGCGAGGCGAAGAGCGGGTAGAAGGGCGAGGTCGAAGCGTACTGCATGAAGCTCTCATTGAAGCGGCGGTGCTCGACGCGCCGCTTCTGGCCCTTGATGTGCCGGTCCTTGATGTGGATCTGCGAGGCCTGGCTGAAGCTCGCGAGCTGCTTGTGCGTCGATTGCGTGGCGATGATGCCCGGCGAATCGGGCCCGAGCCCCGTCAGCCCCATGGCGAAGCGCCCGGCATAGAGCGGGTGGAACTTCATGAATCCGGCCCAGGCCTCGTCGAAGAGGATGTAGTCGCAGAGATGCCCGATCTTATCGAGGATCATCTGGGCGCTGTGGATGGTGCCGTCATAGGTGCATTGCTCGACCACCGCGACGCGGAAGGGGCGCGGCTTCTGCCAGGCCTCCTTGTCCTTGACCAGCGGGTTGGTCCGGATGCGCTCGCGCAACGCCTGCTCGTCGAAGGCCTCCCAGCGCATCGGACCGATCAGCCCCCAGGCATTGCGCGCGGTCGGTACATAGATCGGAATGCCGCCGGAGATCAGCAGCGCGCCGTGATGGGCGGCCTTGTGGTTGTTGCGGTCGAACAGGACGAGGTCGTCGTCGGTGACCAACGCGGCGAGAGCGACCTTGTTCGAGGTCGAGGTGCCGTTGAGAACGAAATAGGTCTTCTCCGCGCCAAAGATCTGGGCTGCTTCCTTCTGAGCCTTCAGCGCCGGCCCCTCATGGGTCAGCAGGTCGCCGAGGTCGAGCACGGAATTGTCGAGGTCGTCGCGGAACACCGCCTCGCCGAGATGCTCCATGAAGACGCGGCCGATTGGGCTACGGCTGTAGAACACGCCGCCATTGTGACCGGGGCAGGTCCAGAGATGGTTGCCTTCCTCGGCATAGTCGACGAGCGCGCCGAAAAACGGCGTCTTCAGGGTCTCGGCATATTGCTTGAGCCGGCTGATCAGGCTTTTGGCGATGAAGGGCGGGGTTTCCTCGGAGAGGAAGATGTAGCCGTCGATGAAGTCGAGAACCTCGACCGGCACATCCTCGAAGCGCTTGCGCCGGATCAGCAGAATGATCGGAAATTCGAGGCCGCGCCGGCGCATCAGGTTGATCAGCGCCGCCGTCTTTCCCTCAAGGCCCTTCTTGCCCCAGTCGACGACCATGCAGCCAATCGCCGCATCAGTCTGGACCGCGATCTCGGCGTCCTCGAGCTTGCGCGCCTTGACGACCTCGAAACCGGAGCGCTCGATCTCCTCGACGATCTGGTGAAAGCGGATGCCCTCGAGGTCCTCCGCATCGAAGTTCGGCGTCGCGAAGAGGAAGGTGAAGCGCCTGAAGTAATCCATTTCGACCCCGATATTGCGATCAGGGAGGTATCCCCTCCGTTCATGACGGAACGACGAAACCTCTCACTGAAGGAGCCCCGACCAAGAGCCTGACTGGTCGAGGTGTCGCCCGCAACGGGCATGTCGGTTGATGAACTGTCCGAAAACCGTCACTGGTTCGACGCCTGTTCCCGCCATGCTGCATTGCGGTGGGGGGGGCCACGATGTTTTCGCTGCAAGGTCAGAAAGTCCTCGTCGTCGGCATCGCCAATGAGCATTCCATCGCCTGGGGATGCGCCAAGGCTTTCCGTCAACAGGGGGCCGATCTCGCCGTCACATGGCTCAATGCGAAGGCCGAGCCCTTTGTTCGCCCGCTCGCCGAGTCGCTCGACGCGCAGATCATGGCACCGCTCGACGTTACGCAGCCCGGCGCGATGGCGGCGCTGTTCGACGAGATCGGCCAGCGCTGGGGCCGGCTCGACACGTTGCTGCACTCGATCGCCTTTGCGCCGAAGGTGGAGCTGCAGGGCCGCGTGATCGATTGCTCGTCCGAGGGTTTCGCGCAGGCGATGACGATCTCGGTCCATTCCTTTCTGCAGATGCTGCGGCTCGCCGAGCCTCTGATGCCCGCTGGCGGCACCTGCCTGTCGGTATCGTTCTTCGGTTCCTCGCAGGTCGTGCGCCATTACAACATGATGGGTCCGGTCAAGGCGGCTCTGGAAAGCGCCGTTCGCTATGCCGCCGCCGAACTCGGCGAGCAGGGAATCCGCGTTCATGCGCTCTCGCCAGGTCCGCTGGCGACCCGCGCCGCCTCCGGCATCGATCACTTCGACGAATTGCTCGACGCGGCCGCCAGCCGCGCTCCGACGCGCCATCTCGCCACGATCGAGGATGTCGGCGCAGTGGCTGCCTTCCTGGCCTCTCCGGAGGCCCGCAATCTCACCGGTGGCATTCACGCCATCGATGGTGGCTTCTCGATCATCGCCTGAAGGATACCCTAGCCATGGCCAGCGTCTTCGACCTGTTCGACCCCGACGTCTCGTCGGGTCTGCCGCGCCCGCAGGGCGATGCTATGGCCATGTTTCAGCGAGGCCTGGCCAGCGCGAAGCGTGAATCCGAGGCTTGCGCCAGCACGGGCGACATCTTGTCGGCCGCCGCGGCGCGCCAGGGCAAGCGCATGCTGGACACCCATGCCGAGCGCAGCCGCAAGCTCTTGGAAGAGACCGGTGCGGTCCTGTCGGGCCTGCATCACGCCCAAGGCAAGACCGCGTTGCCGCAGGCCTGGCTCGAGTACCAGCGCGACGCCGCCGAGCGCGCGATCCTGGCCGCTGACACGCTGCGCAAGCGTGGCGACATCTTTCTGGCGCACGAAGCGGCCGACTGCCCGCCGGTCCTGATCTACGACTACGAAACCGTGATGGACGGGCGCGACCAGCCCTACCCTTCCAACTACATGCTGCTGCGCATCCTGCCGCCGGACGGCGTCGTCATCGACGACACGCTGCGGCCCTACATCATCATCGACCCGCGCGCCGGCCACGGGCCCGGCATCGGCGGATTCAAGACCGACAGCCAGGTCGGCGTCGCGCTGCGCGAAGGCCACCCGGTCTATTTCGCCGCCTTCCGCAGCCGGCCGGAGCCGGGCCAGTACCTCTCTTATGTTACACGCAGCGAGGCGGCCTTCGTGCGCGAGGTGATGCGCCGGCATCCGAAAGCGCCCAAGCCGGTCGTGACCGGCAATTGCCAGGGCGGGTGGGCGACGCTGCTGCTGGCGGCCACCAACACCGACCTGACCGGGCCGATCGTCATCAACGGCGCGCCGGTCGCACCCTGGGCCGGCCGCATCGGCGAGAACCCGATGCGCTACAATGCCGGCGTGCTCGGCGGGACCTGGATCCCGATGTTCCTCTCAGACCTCGGTGGCGGCATCTTCGACGGCGCGCATCTGGTCCAGAACTTCGAGATGCTCAACCCGTCGCGAACCCTTTTTCGCAAATACACCGACCTGTTCCGCGACATCGACAAGGGCGACACGACCTTTCTGGAATTCGAGAAATGGTGGGGCGGTTTCTTCCTGCTGACCGAGCCGGAAATCCGCTGGATTGTCGAACAGCTCTTTGTCGGCAACCGCCTGTCGAAGAACGAGGCCCGGCTCGAGCCCGGCCGGCCGGTCGATCTCAAAGCGATCCGCGCGCCGATCATCGTCTTCGCCAGCCATGGCGACAACATCACGCCGCCGCAGCAGGCGCTGAACTGGATCGCCGAGACCTATGCCGATGTCTCGGAGATTCGCATCCGCGGCCAGCGCATCATCTACATGGTGCATGACCAGGTCGGCCATCTCGGCATCTTCGTCTCCTCCCAGATCGCCAAGCGCGAGCATGCCGAGGTCGGCACGACGCTGGAAACGATCGAGGCGTTGGCACCGGGCCTCTACGAGATGCGCATCGAAGACGTAAAGGAGGAAGCGGGCCGGCAGCGCTTCACCGTCGGCTTCGTCGAACGGACGCTCGATGACATTCGCGCCCTCGACGACGGCTACACCGACGAGCGGCCCTTCGCCGCCGTGGCGCGGGCCTCCGAGGTCCAGGCCCAGATGTACGACACCCTCATGCGCCCGCTCGTCAAGGCGCTGGTGACGGACACCGCGGCCGAGGCCAGCCGGGCGCTGCATCCGCAGCGGATGATCCGGGCACTCGCGTCGTCGCGAAACCCGGCCATGGCGGTTCTGGAGAGCGCAGCCGAGCGGGTGCGTGAGAGCCGTGCCAAGGCGACGCCGGACAATCCGTTCCTCGCGGCGGAAGCGCTGTGGGTTCAGGCGACGGAGCAGATGATCGACATCTACCGCGACAGCCGCGACATGATGCATGAACTCGCCTTCTTCGGCATGTGGTCGACGCCTTGGTCGCGGGTCTTTGGCCAGACTCATGAGGCGCGCCGCACCCTGAAGAGCACGGACGAGTTGCGCAGCCTGCCCGAGGTCGCGTCCGCGCTCTACAACATCGAGCGTGGCGGCTTCCCCGAGGCCGTGATCCGCATGCTCATTCTGCTGGCCGACAACCGCGGCACCGTGCGCCGTGACCGTCTCGAGCGGTCAAGCCAGGTCCTGACGCAGGACGAGCCGTTCAAGTCGCTTGGAGCCGAGAGGCGTGCGCTGATTATCCATGAGCAGACGCTGATTGCGACCTATGAGCCCGATCGCGCGATCGAAACCCTGCCGAGCCTGCTGTCGACGCCCGAACAGCGCGCTCTTGCCCTGAGGACGGTGCGCTACATTCCGGGCCTGGCCGCCGAGATGGCGCCCGAGACACGGACATTGCTGCAGCGCTTCGCTACGGTACTCGATCTTCCCGCCGACGACGCGGACGTGACCAACGATCCGCTGCTGGACGTCCAGGACACGGCGGGGCTGCTCGACGCCGTGTCCGCCAATGCGGCAACCGCCAAGGCCGCCGCTGTCGCCCGGCGGCACCGCAACGGCAAGACCGCCGCCAGACAGGACGATTGAGATGCATCTGACCAACCGAACCTTCGCCGAGCTGCAGCCCGGCGAGACGGCGGAGCTGCGCCGCATCATCACGCCCGACGACCTCTATGTCTTCGCGGCGGCCTCAGGCAACTACAACCCGATGCACCTGCCGCAGACCGATGTCGATGGCGACGGAAAAGCCGAGAACATCGCGCCCGGCATGTTCGTCGCATCGCAGATCTCGGCCGTGCTGGGGATGCTGCTCCCCGGCGCGGGCACGCTGTATCGCCGTCAGGTCCTCGATTTCCACGCGCGCGCCCATGCCGGCGACGAGGTTGTTTGCCGGGTCAAAGTCGTCGAGAAGCTGCCCGACGGCATCGTTCGGATGGAGACGCAGGTCGTGCGGGCCTCCGACCAGGCCCTGATCGTCAGCGGCGAGGCGGTCGTCATCGCGCCGCAGGAGAAGTTCGATCGCGAAGACGTCGAGGTGCCGGGCCTCGTCGTGCAGCGCCACCGGCATTTCGAGACGCTGCTGGAACGGGCACGCCCGCTTCCGGCCCTGCCGGTCGCCGTGGTCTGCCCACATGACGAGAATTCGCTGGGCGGCGCGCTGCTCGCCGCCAAGGAAACCATCATCACGCCGATCCTGATCGGGCGCGCAGAGAAGATCCGCGCCGCGGCGCTCGCTCTGGAGGGCGATCTGTCGGGCTTCGAGATCATCGACGTCATCGGCGACGTCGCAGCGGCGTCGATGGCCTGCCAACTGGTGCATGAGGGACGCGCCGGGGCAGTGATGAAAGGTCATCTCCACACCGACGATCTGCTCAGGCCGATGCTGGACAAGGCGACGGGCCTGCGGGTCGGGCGGCGCTTCACCCATGTCTTCGTCATGGATGTGCCCGGCCGACCTGAGCCCGTGATGGTGACCGATGCCGCGATCAACATCGCGCCCGATCTCGCGACCAAGGTTGACATCGTCCAGAACGCCATCGATCTCGCCCTCTCTCTCGGCATGGAGCCGCGCGTCGGCGTTCTCTCGGCGGTCGAGACGGTCAATCCCGCGATCCAGTCCTCGATCGATGCGGCGTTGCTCTCGAAGATGGCCGAGCGCGGCCAGATCACCGGCGGGCAGGTCGACGGCCCGCTCGCCATGGACAATGCGGTCGACCATGGCGCCGCACGCAGCAAGGGGCTCAAGGGCTTGGTCGCCGGCCGGGCGAACATCCTCGTTGTGCCTGGCATCGATGCCGGCAATATGCTCGCCAAACAGCTCTCTTTCGTCAGCCACGCCGAAGGGGCCGGTCTGGTGCTGGGCGCGCGCGTTCCGGTGATCCTGAATTCACGCTCCGACAGCGCCATGTCGCGGCTGGCGTCCTGCGCGGTCGCGGCTCTTCACCACGCCCACAAGGGAGAGGCGTGATGACAGCCGACACCATCACGGCTGAAGCCACGGCTGGCGCGGCCTGGCACGATGTCGGCTTCCTGGCGCTGAATGCAGGCTCCTCCTCGCTGAAGTTCGCGGTCTTTCCGGCGCAGGGCGAAACGGCGCTCGCGACCGGGCAGGCTGACCGGATCGGCCCCGAGGGCACGCTGAAGATCAAGGATGCGGCAGGTCAGCCGATCGAACCCGCGCAGGGGGCGCTGACGAGCCACGACACCGCGCTCGCCATCGTCATCGCGACGCTCAAGCGCGCCTTTCCCGATCTGAGGATCGCCGCGGTCGGCCATCGCGTGGTCCATGGCGGGATCCACTATACGGCTCCGGTCGTGGTGGACGAAAATGTCCTGCAGACGCTTTCGACGCTGTCCTCCTTCGCGCCGCTGCATCAGCCACACAACATGTCCGGGATCCGTGCCGCCATGGAAGCCTTTCCCGGCGTGGCGCAGATCGCCTGTTTCGACACGGCCTTCCATCGTGGCCAGCCCTTGGTCAACGACATGTTCGCGCTGCCGCATCGCTATTACGAGCAGGGCGTGCGTCGTTACGGCTTCCACGGGCTGAGCTACGAATACATCACCGGTGAGATGGCGCGGATCGCGCCGCATCTGATGGCCGGCCGCGTCGTCGTCGCGCATCTCGGCAACGGCGCTTCGATGTGCGCGATCTACCGGGGACGCTCGGTGGCCTCATCCATGGGGTTCTCGGCGCTGGACGGGCTGCCGATGGGCACCCGCTGCGGCCAGCTCGATCCCGGCGTGATGCTCTACATGCTCGACCAGGAAAAGCTGAACACGGCCCAGATCCGCCAGATCCTCTACAATGAATCCGGGTTGCTCGGCCTCTCGGGCGGGCTTTCCAACGACATGCGCACGCTGGAGGAGGCCGACACGCCTGAATCCCACCGCACGATCGACTATTTCGTCTTCCGCATTCAGCGAGAGCTCGGCGCGATGGCGGCCGTCATGGGCGGTATCGATGCACTCGTCTTCTGCGGCGGCATCGGCGAGAATTCCCGTGTCATCCGGCGCCGCGTCTGCGAGCGGCTGGGCTGGATGGGGATCGAGATCGACCATGGCCGTAACGCCGAGAGCGCGACGGTGATCTCCTCGGAATTCGCCCGCACGACCGTGATGATCGTGCCGACCCGCGAGGATCTGGTGATCGCACGGGCCGCGCGTGCCGCCGTCGGCCTCCCGGAAACGGCTGCCACCTGACCGGAGGCGGCCCTTCCGTCGACCATCGCCCTCCCGACGCCAACCTTCGCAAACCGCCGGTACCGGAGATGTCCATGACCGCGATCAAGACCATCGGCGTGATCGGCGCCGGCACGATGGGCAACGGCATCGCCCAGACCTTCGCCGTCGCCGGCTTCCCCGTGTTGCTGCAGGACCTCTCCGAGCCGGCCCTCGAGCGCGCCCGCGAGACGATGGCGGGCAGTCTCGGCCGGCAGGTCAAGAAGGGGCTGTTGACCGAGGAAGTGGCCCAGGCCGCGCTCCGGCTGGTGACCGGGACGACCGCGCTGGACGAGATGGCCGACCGCGATCTCGTCATCGAGGCGATCGTCGAGCGGTTCGACGTCAAGGCCACCGTGCTGAAACGGCTCGACGGCATCTGCCGGCCTGATGCGATCTTCGCCTCCAACACCTCGTCGATCTCACTGACGCAGCTGGCCGCCGCGTCAGAGCGTCCGGGCCGGGTGATCGGCATGCATTTTTTCAATCCCGTTCCGGTGATGCAACTGGTCGAGATCATCCGGGCTCTGCAGACCGAGGATGCCGTAGCCGATGCGGTGACCGAGGCCACGCGCGCCATCGGGAAGACGCCGCGGGTCAGCAAGGACAGTTACGGCTTCGTGGTGAACCGACTGCTGGCGCCGCTGATCAACGAGGCGATCAACTGCCTCCATGAAGGGCTCGCCACGCCGGAGGACATCGACAGCATGATGAAGCTCGGCGCCAATCATCCGATGGGGCCGCTGGCGCTGGGCGATCTGATCGGGCTCGACGTCGTGCTCAACATCATGGAAACCCTATACGAGGGCTTCGATGATCCAAAATACCGAGCGAGCCCACTGCTGAAGCAGATGGTCCATGCCGGCTATCTGGGGCGCAAGACCGGGCGAGGCTTCGCCGAATACAAGGCGTGACGGGAGGCGGCTCGATGGCGGGACGATCCGGGCGATGACGGCGACGCGACGCTTTCAGGCCAAGGACGGCGCCTGGCTCGTCTACCGTGACGAGGGCTCCGGCCCCCCGGTGCTGGCGCTGGCCGGTCTGACACGCGACGGCCGTGACTTCGACTATCTGGCGCGTCGGCTGAGCGGTATCCGCCTGATCCGCCTCGATTCCCGCGGGCGGGGCGGTTCCGACTGGACCGGCTCGGAGACCTACAGCGTGGCGCAGGAAGCGCAGGACGCGCTGACACTGCTGGACCATCTCGGCATCCCGCGCGCCGCGATCATCGGTTCGTCCCGGGGCGGACTTCTGGGCATGGTGATGGCCGCGACCGCGCCCGACCGGGTAGCGGGGCTGTGCCTGAACGATGTCGGCCCCGTGCTGGAGCGCGAGGGGTTGGCGCGGATCGGGCGCTATATCGGCGAGAAACCAGCCGTCGACAGCCTCGAGGAGATCGCCGACCGCATGCCGCTTGTCATGCCGGGCTTCGGCGAGGTGCCGGAACTGCGCTGGGTCGAGGAAACGCTGCGCCATTATGTCGAGACGCCCCAAGGCATCGACTTGCCTTACGATCCGGCGCTGCGACAATCCTTTGATGCCGCCATGGCCAAGCCGCTCGGCGATGCCTGGCCTCTCTTCGATGCCTGCAAGGCCCTCCCCATGGCGCTGATCCATGGGGCCAACTCCGATGTGCTGAGCACCGCGACGGCCGACGCGATGCAGGCGCGTCGCCCCGACATGATCCGGGTCGAGTTGGCCGATCGCGGCCATATCCCCTTCCTCGACGAACCGGCCGCTCTCGCGGCGATCGAGTCCTGGCTCAGGCTGTGCTTCCCGGATGGCGATGGTAAGCCGAGGGAGACCGAGCCGCGATCTGATCCTGATGCTTGACGCATCCAAGCTGCTGTCCAGGCGCGGTCCGGCCAAGAAGCGGTATTGCTCCCGCATCCGCTGCAGGAGTCGAAAGTCGGGTGGACCGTCGCTAAACAGGCGGCCCCCCGTCGACGCCGGCCAGAGGACGCACCAGCCTATCGTTTAGCTCGTTATCTGCACGGACGACAGGCGCTGGTGCGAGATCGACCCCTCGCCCATCTGATGCGGAAGTGCGGAGAACCTTCGGCGCGGAAGGCGCGCCTTCGCCTCAATAGCGGTCCGGGACGAAAAGTTCCGGCGGGACGGGATGGCGCTGATAGTCAGGATGCCGCACGCGTTCCGGCAGAGAGATATCCTGCTTCGGCACGTCTTCATACGGGATCTGACCCAGCAGATGGGCGATGCAGTTGAGCCGCGCCTTCTTCTTGTCGACCGCCTCGACCACCCACCAGGGGGCGTATTCGGTATGGGTCCGGTCGAACATTTCCTCCTTGGCGCGGGTGTAATCCTCCCAGTGGACCCGGCTTTCCATGTCCATCGGCGAGAGCTTCCACTGCTTCAGCGGATCGGCGATGCGCATCTGGAAGCGGAATTCCTGCTCCTCATCGGTAATCGAGAACCAGTATTTGATCAGGATGACGCCGGAACGGACGAGCATGTGCTCGAATTCCGGGACGGAGCGGAAGAACTCCTCGAGTTCCTGGGCTGAGCAAAAGCCCATCACCCGCTCGACGCCGGCGCGGTTGTACCAACTGCGATCGAACAGCACCATTTCACCAGCGGTCGGCAGATGCGGGACGTAGCGCTGGAAATACCATTGGTGCTTCTCGCGCTCGGTCGGGGCCGGCAGCGCCACGACGCGGCAGACCCGCGGATTGAGCCGCTGCGTCACGCGCTTGATCGCCCCGCCCTTGCCGGCGGAGTCGCGCCCCTCGAACAGCACGACGACCTTGAGCTTCTTGTACTGAATCCAGTCCTGCAGTCGCACCAACTCGTGCTGCAACCGGAACAGTTCGCGGAAATAGACCTTCCGGTCCAGCGTCGATCCTGCCGGCCCGACGCCCCCGGCGACCAACTCGTCGATGCGGTCTTCCTCAAGCTGCATCTCGAATTCTTCATCGAAGCTGTCTGCGATCTCCGCTTTGATGCGGTCGAGATCAGTGCTCATGAAAGCGGCCCCTGTTGTGGATCTGTAAGAGTCCGTCCCGGAACTCATGACGCTCGCGCGATGCGGCGGATAAGAACCATGG
>NZ_LSKN01000176.1:0-2272 GCF_001557075.1 Methylobacterium sp. CCH7-A2 | reverse complement strand
CCCGCACCACCGAGAGCGGCAGGAACTGGTCGATGCGGCCCGGCTCGATCTCGCCCAGCGGCATCACCTCGATCAGCGTCAGGTCCATGCCGAGACCATGCGCCCAAACCATCAGGCTCTCGATCTCGTCCTCGTTGACGCCCTTCAGCGCCACCGCATTGATCTTGACCCGCATCCCGGCCTTGCGCGCCGCCTCGATGCCGCCGAGCACCTTGTCGAGATCGCCCCAGCGCGTGATCTTCCGGAACTTGTCCGGATCGAGCGTGTCGAGCGAGACGTTGATCCGGCGCACGCCGTAATCGGCCATTTCCTGCGCATAGCGATCGAGCAGGGAGCCGTTCGTGGTCAGCGTCAGCTCCTCCAGCGCGCCGGAGGTGAGGTGCCGCGAGAGCGAGCGGAACAGGCTCATCACATCGCGCCGCACCAGCGGCTCGCCGCCGGTCAGGCGCAGCTTGCGCGTGCCCCGCGCGACGAAGGCCGAGGCCAGGCGGTCGATTTCCTCCAGCGTCAGCAGATCCCGCTTTGGCAGGAAGGTCATGTCCTCGGACATGCAGTAGACGCAGCGGAAATCGCAGCGATCTGTCACCGAAATCCGCAGATAGGAGATGTCGCGGCCGAACGGATCGGTCAGCACAGGCCGCGCCAGCGGCGCGATGGGGTCAAACCGCATGGCTTAGGGAATCCTCAGCCCTGAAAAGCACCAGAGAACGGGTGAAACCGGATCAAATCGCCAGGACGGAGGTCTCCGCATTCGGCGGCGATCTCGGCGAGCCCGTCTGCGAGGGCGAGAGGGCGAAGCTGTGCTGCACCACCCTTGCCGATGATCTCCGCCCTGATCTCCTGTCCCTTGTTGGCCACGAGCCGCGCAGGGACGAATTCCGTACGACCGGGGCGCCGCGCAAACCCCGCCGCTATGGCCAACGGATAGCCAATGTGTGGACGATGAGGCCGTCCCTGCAGAGCGCCCACCATGGCCTGTCCCAGGATGAGCCAGGACACGAGGCTTGCAACCGGATTCCCGGGGAGCCCCAGATACGCAGCCTGGCCGATCCTGCCCACGATTGCCGGTTTGGCTGGTTTGAGGGCGATCTTCAGCACCCTGCCGCTGCCTCCGGCATGTCTTAGGGCCGCAAGGCTATGGTCCTCTTCGCCGACCGACGCCCCTCCCGTGCTGATCACGAGATCAGAATGCTCCGAGAGCATCTGCAGCCGTTCTGCGATCTCCGAACACGAATCCGCTGCCCGGCCGCCGTCGATCGCATGGTGCCCCGCTTGACCGATCAGCGACCGCAGCATGGGGCGGTTCGAGTCATAGATCGCTGCGCCACTCAGCATGGCGCCCACATCCTGCAACTCATCACCGGTGGAAAAAACGGCTATGCGCAGCCTGGACCTGACAGCAACGGTTTCCGCGCCCTGAGCGGCGAGCATGGCGACATGGCGAGAATCAAGCCTGATGCCGGGCTTTAGGAGTGGTTCGAGCGGCTCAATATCCTCGCCCTGATGCCGGACGTTGTCGCCGGCAGTCATTTGGCGCGTCAGGACAATCGATGAATCGTCTCGTTCGACATGCTCCTGCATCACGACGGCGTCCGCGCCCTCCGGCATCGGAGCGCCCGTGAAAATGCGGGCGGCCTCCCCGGCCGATAAACGTCGGCCACAACGCCCGGCGGGCACACGATCCACGATCTTGAGTCGCGTGCCTTCAGACAGGCCTGAAGCCGCGGCCAGGGCATAGCCGTCCATCGCCGATTGAGTGAAGGGAGGCGAAGCCATGCGCGCCACGAAGGTCTCGGCGAGAATCCGTCCAGCAGACTCGTCCAGCCTTACGGTTTCGCCCGGCAAAAGCGGCGGGGCGCACGCGATCGCCGCGGCGCAGGCCTCAGCGATGGACATGAGCGAGTCGCGGGATACCTGGTCGACGACGGCGTCCATGGGGTCTCCCTTCGCACGAGCGGCTTCATCGATGCACCGCTCTTAGGCACATTGTTCCGGGGCAGTGCCCGGATCGTCACGAGTGCCCCGGCAGTCGCTCGACATCGATACCGCTGATTGGTCCCGCTGCGGCCGACGCATTGGACCTGAGGCTAAAATTCCCGAGTTCGCTGCGAGCGTCGTTGATGGAAGTCAAACTCCAGAGACATGCTCAACGAGTAAGGTCACCCTCCTTCCGAAAGGGCATGACCAGCTTGGCGAGCGTCGCCAGAGTGGTGTCACATCGAGCGCGGTCGACAGCTGCAGGCCCTTGCCGCGGGTCAGTCGACGAGCGGGT
>NZ_LSKN01000175.1:0-629 GCF_001557075.1 Methylobacterium sp. CCH7-A2 | reverse complement strand
CGGCCGTGGTCCTCACCGTCCTCAAGACGAGATACGCACCCAGGTGGAAGGCCCGAACATTATCTACAGGGTCGCCTTTGGCGCCCTCACGGCCCTTGCAGAGAGGGGTCCTTCCACCTGGCACCCGGTCGCTCCAGGAACGGCCGGTATTCTGTCCCCGTCTTGACGACGGCATGCGCCACCCGCGCCATCTTGGCGGTGAGCGCGGTCATCGCCTTGCGACGGCGATCGGCATCGTCCGCGTGGCCGGCAACATAGCGGCCGAGCTTGTCGCGGAAGCTGTTGTCACATTGGCGCGCGGCGACCTGCGCCGCCATCCAGAACGTTCGGCGCAGCCGGGCATTGCCGTACCTCGACAGCTTGGTCCGACCGCGGAATGTGCCGGATTGGCAGGTCGCGAGGTCGAGGCCGCAGAACTTCAGGAACTGGCGGTGGTGGCCGAACCGTCTCAGGTCTCCGGCCTCGGCGAGGATTGTCAGAGCGTTGATCGGCCCGATTCCCGGAATCCGCCGCAGCAACTGGTAATCGTGATGATCAGCCAGCGTGACCTGCGCGATCTCCTCGATCCGGTTGCGCTCCCGGATCAGGCCCCGCGCCTGGGCAATGATCATCCGGAACATCGTGATCGC